>QYQN01000060.1 GCA_007280895.1 Methylococcaceae bacterium | reverse complement strand
GGTCATGACTAAATCATATTCCTCCTGAATTTGACCACGATGCTTTTCCATATTTTTCACCACGTCATCGAAGTGAATTTCTCCTAAGTGATTGTCTTTTATCAGGCTTTGAAAAAAGAATTCCTCAGCAACATCACCCTGGTTTTTACCGATATTACCCAGATTAATACCAATACGCTCAAGCTTTTCATCGGTACGCTTCATTTGTTCGTCGGTACGCTTCATTTGCTCATCGGTTGCTTTTTGTGCAATGGCAAGACTCGCAACCAATGCTTTTAATTCATCATCAGTCATTTTCTTCTCCGCTTAATTTATTTAATGTTCTTAACTTTAACTACACTGTAATCTGGATGAACACATCCCTGTGCTCTTGGATCCCAGCATTCCCTGCCGGGATGACAGTTTGAGGGTTTTTTGGTGGTTATTACTGTTGCGCGTTGATGGTTTTGGCATTCAAATTGGGTTACGAAAAGCACACAGCTCAACCTATCACAGTGTATTTTTCGTTATTTCGCTCTGCACTACTGTAGTAGGAAATTATTAACGCAAAATACTCAGTCCAGTGTTAACGCCTGCATTTTGGGCACGGTGTCGTAACAAATGATCCATTAACACGATTGCCACCATTGCTTCTGCAATGGGGGTGGCTCGAATGCCAACGCAGGGATCATGGCGACCTTCGGTGATAACCGTTGCCGCTTCGCCTTGTTGGTTAATGGTTTGGCCTGGCAGTCGTAAGCTTGACGTAGGTTTTAGAGCAATACGCGCTGTGATGGTTTGTCCACTAGAAATCCCTCCTAAAATACCTCCGGCATGATTGCTTAAAAAACCTTCTGGGGTCATTTCATCTCTAAATTGGCTACCTTTAGCGGTTACGCAAGCAAAGCCATCACCAATTTCTACGCCTTTAACAGCATTGATGCTCATTAAGGCATAGGCCAGCTCAGCATCCAAACGATCAAATATTGGTTCACCTAAGCCTGGTGGAACGTGGGTTGCCACAACTTCAAGGCAAGCACCAATCGATTCGCCCTCTTTACGCAGAGCATCCATGTAACTTTCCATTGCTGCAATTTTTGAATGATCTGGGCAGAAAAAAGGATTGTCATTTATTATTGCCAAATCAATATGGTCAATTTTAATGGGGCCTAGTTGCGTTAGATAGCCGTGTATCTGTATGCCCGCCTGTTCTTTTAAGTATTTTTTGGCGATACTGCCTGCCGCAACGCGCATGGCTGTTTCACGTGCAGAGGAGCGCCCACCACCACGGTAATCACGGTAACCGTATTTTTGTTGATAGGTGTAATCAGCATGACCAGGTCTAAATAATTCAGCAATTTTTGAGTAATCTTTGGAGCGTTGATCGGTATTTTCAATAAGCAAGCCAATGGGGGTGCCCGTGGTTATGCCTTCAAATACGCCCGATAAAATTTTCACTTCATCGGCTTCGCGACGTTGCGTAGTGTGCCTTGATGTGCCTGGTTTACGTCGGTCTAAATCATGCTGAATATCAGCCTCAGTTAAACACATGCCCGGTGGGCAGCCATCAATGATGGCTCCCAACGCAGCACCATGGCTTTCACCAAAGGTGGTTACGGTAAATAATTTTCCTAAGGTATTGCCTGACATTATGAAAGTGCCGCTAAAAATAGTTGATGATAAAGGTTAACTTGTTCGGCAGTTAGTAGCATTACGCCATGGCCGCCACGTTCAAATTCTAACCATACAAAGGGAACTTCAGGAAATCTATTTTGTAAGGCATAGGCACTATTGCCTACTTCAATAATCAGTATGCCATTTTCTGTTAAGTAATGATCGGCATCGGCAAGAATACGGATGACAACATCGAGTCCTGTCTCACCACCTTTAAAACCAATAGCTGGTTCGGCATGAAATTCAGCGGGTAAGTTCGTCCACTCTTCGGTACCAACATAAGGTGGATTGCTGATGATAATGTCGTAATGTGTTTCTGGTAATTCTTCATATAAGTCAGATTTATATACGGTTATTTCATTTTCAAGCAGATGTTTTTTAACATTGATATCAGTCACGGCTAACGCAGCATCGGAAATATCTACGGCATCAATAACAGCTTCTGGGAAGGCATAAGCGCAAGCAATGGCAATACAGCCACTGCCCGTACATAAATCAAGAATACCGTGGACATCATGTTCTTCAATCCATGGTGCAAAGCGTTGTTCTATTAATTCAGCAATGGGTGAGCGTGGCACTAAGACCCGTTCATCTACATAAAAGGCAAGTCCTGCAAAAATAGCTTCATGAGTGAGGTACGCTGCGGGTATACGCAGCTGAATGCGCTTTTCAATGAGCTCAATTACCTCATGACGTTCGGTTGTGGTGAGTAACGCGTCAAAATAGGTGGCTGGTAAATCATAGGGTTGATGAATAGTAAATAAAACAAGGGCAGCAGCTTCATCTAATGCAGTGTTAGTGCCGTGTCCAAAGCTAAGGTTGGCTTTGGAGAATTGGCTGGCAGCCCAGCGAATATAGTCACGGATTGTAAGTAAGGTGGTTGATACATCAGAAGCTTTTGGTTGCATAAGGGTAATTAGTGGTTAAGGGTGAGTAATTATTAATGAAATAATTGTAAGTTGTGGCTTAGTTTAAATATTAAAAGTAATTAAGTTAATAGCGTTGTTAAAAACTCAGCAAGCGATTAAAAACCATCTGCTTTATCTTGTGCCGCTTTAGCACCTTCAAAATTGTTTTGTAATTTTCTAGCACGGGCAATTAATAGCCAGCTGTGTTTTTTTAAGCGCGTGTCGTTGGACGCAAGGATGGCAGATTTTTTTGCTAAATCTTCAGCTAAGCGTGGTCGTGCTTCTTGTAAGCGCAACAAGGCTAGTTTGTAATACAGTGTCGCATTTCTTGGCTCTATACGAATCGCACGTTCTATGGTGGCCGTGGCATTTTGCAGATTGCCATGTTCAGTATTTTGATTAGCAGCAAGTACTAAAGCATTGACTGCAGGGGAGAGGGGCACAAATGAACGGAGCGGTTCAAAATCAGGTTCGCCAGCTCGCACGGGTGCTGGGGTATCTATTTCTGGCGTGGGTGCTTGAGTAGCTTGAGCTGGCGTGGGTGTAAGTGCTGAAGAATCGGTACTTTCTGGCAAGGCGGCTGAGGGTTGTGGCGGTGTGCTTGTATCCTGAGCAGGTTCAGTGCTTGACGGTTGTACGTTTTGTTCAGGCGTTAAGGGTTCTGAAGGTAGTTCAATAGGGGTGGCTAAGTTGGTTTCTGGCAAGGCAGTGATTTCAACTGCTTCATTGCTTGACTCAACCGTTTTAGGCGGGGTGGGCTCAGTGGGTTGTGGGCTTACTGGTGCACGATAAACAGTTGGGCGATTTTGGAATACAGGTGCTGGTTCTTTTGTGTTAAATACCGTACAGCCTGTTATTAACACAGGCAAAGCGCAAAAAAGGAGAAGTCGTTGCGTAGACATAAGGTATAAATTCACTAAGACTGAAAAATTAAAATTAAAACGGTGTGTGGATTATAAAGACCTTCACTCATTTGTTCCAGTTTACCCCTCATCTGTTTTTATATTTCGCAACGATAACCTAAAAAATATAGTCGTTTAAGCAGTCATAAATACAGGTGCTTTTTTTAAAGTGTATGATTTTTGTCTGGATAGCAGGCGCCACTTTAACTGAAAGCTTGACCTTAGCGGCACGCTTAGTTGGCTTTAGTTAGGCCATTAATTTTTCTGTAATGATGATTTTTGTGTACATAAGGTCAAAAAAAAGCTGCGCAGCTTAAAATAAAGCTGCGCAGCTGTTACGTGTCAGTAAAATTTTAATCGTCAGTGATTATTTTAAATTCATGCAGTTTGCATAATACGTCACTGTTGCAGCCCAATCTGAAAATACACCTATTACGCCTACATCTTTTGCTAATACATCAAGCATAACCATCATGTCGCCATCTGTTTTTACGCCAGCAACAACAGATTGATAGTAATAAGCATTGCTTTGAACTTTAGCCAATGGACCAGAACGCTCTATTGTCCAAGTAATGATTTTTAAACCTGCTGCTTTTAATGCTTTAGCATAGTCTGAAGCAACAATTTTATTGTTTGCATTTAAGCTAACTAATGCCCATGTTGGCGGTGCAACAATTTTTACACCTTGGCTTACCATGCCACTAATGCGTGCAGTGGCGGCCAACACATCTTCGGGTGTATTTAAATCTTCTAAGGCAACGGCTTGATTACCGAAGGCAGGTTCATTTTTAATCCAGTAAACTATATCTTTGAAATCAAAAGATTGTGGATAAACATCTTTTGGATTCACACCAGCTTCTTTATACTCATCAAGCATTTTTTGTGCATACATTTCTTGGCTGAATCCATCGAAAGGCATGGGAACGCTTGCACCTTTTAATTCTGGCGTCATTTTGACGTGTAGTTTTTTAAATAACTCAATGCTTTCTTTATGAGTCATTAATTTGCCGTTGCTTGCGTACAAATCAGTGCGCCAGTTAGGTGTTGAATCTAGGTATTCAGCAAGAGTTTTTGCTTTAGAATTACCGGCATCCATTTTACCTTTTAAAGATTTAAACTCAGCCACAGTGATGTCGCTGGTGCAGCATTTAACATTAGCAAAAGGCGTATCGCTGCTGTAATCGGGTTTAACCGAGCATTTTTCTGCTAAGGGTGTGTCAAGAATATTGGTGGTGGTGTGTAAATCACATTGTGAGTGACGGCAGACTAATTCTTTATCTTTAGTAAATGTTACGTCACACTCTACAATACCGGCACCCATTTTGGCAGCTGCTTTGTAAGATTGCTCAGTGTGTTCTGGGAACTGCATGCCAGCGCCACGGTGACCAATAGAAAAATTAGTTTTGTAAAAAGGACCTTTAGCACATTGTTGCAATCTTGTTTTTAATGCACTTTGGTCCATGTCATCAACAAGAAAGAAGGGTCTTGGTCCTAATTGAATTTTTTCGTTAGCTTGGCTTGCTAGCGGTGATAGTACTGCCGAAAAAGCGGCAACAGCTAGCAACATTTTTATTAAACGCATGAGAGTCTCCAAAATAGATAAAATTAAGTGTAAGCAACTTAGGCCACTTACTTTTTTACTATAGCATGTGGAATAAGTCATTTTTATGTCAATAAGTATATAATTTGTCTGATTTATTTACGTGTACAGGGCATTACTTTAACAATGATAAAGACTCTTTTATATCACTTTGTAGAGCACAATTTAGAACACAATTACTTATGACAACAGGATTGACAACCGACCAATTAATCGATCGTTTTGGTCGAAAAATA
The DNA here is from genome assembly GCA_007280895.1 of Methylococcaceae bacterium. Classification (GTDB taxonomy): domain Bacteria; phylum Pseudomonadota; class Gammaproteobacteria; order Methylococcales; family Methylomonadaceae; genus Methylovulum. Next base: position 53,386 of record QYQN01000060.1, on the reverse strand, counting down.
ACATATTTACGTATTTCAATTACCGATCGCTGTGATTTTCGTTGTGTGTATTGCATGGCGGAACAGATGGAGTTTTTACCTCGCGCAGCAATTTTATCTTTGGAAGAGATTTACCATATTGCAAAAACATTTACTGAATTAGGCGTAAAAAAAATTCGTATTACTGGCGGAGAGCCTTTGGTTCGTAAGGGTGCTTTAGGATTATTACAGCAGCTAGGTCAGTTAACATCACTTGAAGAGTTGGTCTTAACAACGAACGGCTCACAGTTAGTTGAGTTAGCAGAGCCCTTATGTAAAGCGGGCGTTAAGCGTCTTAATATCAGTTTGGACACCTTAGATCCTATTAAATTTAAGGCCATCACGCGAACTGGTAACTTACAGCAAGTGTTACAAGGAATTGAACGTGCAACAGCACAAAAGTTTACCCGTATTAAATTAAATGCGGTTATTTTAAAAGATCGTAATCATCTGGAAGTGACTGATTTAGTTCGTTATGCTATTAAACAAGGCATTGATATTAGTTTCATTGAAGAAATGCCGCTGGGGATTGTTGAACAGCATAATCGCGCAGAGGCGTATTATTCAAGTGACCAAATTAAGGCTGATTTAGCTAAAGAATTTTCTTTACATCATACTGAAACGAAAACAGGTGGACCTTCAGATTATTTTCACGTCGCAGGAACAACCACAAATGTTGGTTTTATCTCACCGCATAGCCATAATTTTTGTGGTAGCTGTAATCGAGTGCGATTAACCGTTGAAGGGCGCTTATTGCTGTGTTTGGGTAATGAGCATTCTATTGATTTAAAACAGCTTATGCGCAGTGCAGACTATAAAGTGGCAGATTTAAAGCAAGCAATTATCGATGCTATGTTAATAAAACCAGAACGCCATGAATTTAACCTGCATGAGCAACCCGTCATCATGCGCTATATGAATATGACGGGAGGTTAACGAGCGCACGATAAAACAGCTGGCTGTTATAGCATTCGCTAAGCTAAGAAAGAAAATTCTCCTATATTTAGAGTATAGTATTTGTTTTTGTAGTAAATTTTTGAGGTATTAATGTCTTTTAAACAACTCGGTTTAACCGAAGCGCTTCTTACCGCTGTTGCCGAACAAGGTTACAGCATCCCCACACCTGTTCAACAGCAAACTATTCCATTGATGTTAAGTGGTAAAGATATTTTAGCCGGTGCACAAACAGGTACGGGTAAAACAGCAAGTTTTGCTTTGCCTTTATTACAACGCTTAGCAGAAGAAGTCGATTTTTCGCAAGTATCTCGTCCGGTTCGTGGCTTAATTTTAACGCCCACCCGTGAACTAGCCTTACAAGTGTTTGATAGCATCAAAGCGTATGGAAAATATCTCCCGTTAACTGCAGAAGTGATTGTGGGCGGGGTAAGCGTGGGAATGCAAACGCGTAATTTACGACGTGGTTGCGATATTATTGTAGCGACCCCAGGACGCTTGCTTGATCACGTTCAGCAACGTAATGTTAATTTATCAAAAGTGGATATTTTGGTATTAGATGAAGCTGATCGTATGTTAGATATGGGCTTTTTACCTGATATAAAAAGGCTGATGGGATTATTACCCAAGCGTAGACAAACAGTATTATTTTCTGCCACGATTGCCAATGGCATTAAAACGCTGGCAGCGGCCTTATTAAATAATCCCACTGAAGTGTCCGTTGCACGACAAAATGCCACAGCTGATACGATCACAGAGCAGTTATACGCGATTAATAAAGAGTATAAGCGTGAGGTGTTATCGTATTTGATCGGCAGCAATAATTGGCAACAAGTTTTGGTCTTTGTGCGCACGAAACATGGCGCCGATCGTTTACAAAAACAATTAATGACAGATGGAATTCGGGCAACAGCACTGCATGGCGATAAAACACAAGGTGCTCGCAATAAAGCCTTAGAAGCATTTAAAACTGGCAAGGTCTCGGTTTTAGTGGCGACAGATATTGCTGCACGTGGCTTGGATATTGAAGACTTACCACACGTGGTTAATTTTGATTTACCCCAAGTGCCAGAAGATTATGTGCATAGAATTGGTAGAACAGGTCGAGCAGGCGCAACGGGCGTAGCGATTTCTTTGGTGTGTCCTGATGAAGCACGTTATTTAGCAGACTTGGAAAAATTTTTAAAACGGCAAATTCCACGTGTTGCCGATACAGGCCACGAACCTATTTCGTTAACTGTTGCGGAGGCACCGAAAAAAAATGCGCCCAATAAGACAACAGGTAATAAAGATTTTCGACACAATAAAAAAACGCCGCCAGTAGGGAAATCGTCAAAATCACCTGATAATCTTGGTAAGCCAGCAGGCCGTCGTGGTAGCGCCAGAAGTAGTAAACGCTAAGCATTGCGTTATGCTGACCTAAACAGATGTCACTGCTTCCAATGTTACAAAATGCTCACTGTGAGCAGTGATAAAACATGAAAAAATAATAATAAGTCCATTTTATAGGAGAGCTCATGTCGTTACTTAATTTGTTCAATAAACGTGCTGGTCAGCTTAAAACGGCGATCAAGCAAAGCCAAGAAGCACGTAATAAACCTAGCACTTCAGCTGATCACCTTTATAAAGCAGCCTATCAAGGCTATGCAGAAGTCATGATGGATGATCCTATGCGGGCAGACGCGTTGTACCATTGGGGCTTTGCTTTATTGCATCAAGCACAATCCAAAACTGGAACAGAAGCAGAAAAAATTTATAGTGAAGCTATTGAAAAATTTTCATTTTGTCGGGTGATTAATCCACATTATTTAGGTGCAGCCATCGATGGTGGCGTTGCCTATATGGAGTTAGCACGCTTGAAAAAAGTGGCGGTTAAGGACGCATTATATGATTTAGCTAAACAGTGTTTTGAGAGCGCTAATAACATTCAAAAAGGTACTGCGTCATATAACTTGGCGTGCATTCATGCCTTAAAAGGTGAGGAACTTGCTTGTTTAAGTGCTTTACAGGATTCCTTTCAACACGGCAGTTTGCCAGTGGTTGCGGATATTAAAGCAGACTTGGATTTAGTCAGTGTGCTTGATGTTTTATGGTTTACAGACTTTATTGCTATGGTAGACGCTCAGGAACAAGCACAGGCCGAAGCATTGGAAGCAGCCAGACTGGCAAAATTAAAAGCAAAATCCCCCGCTAAACACGAGGATAACGAAAGTACTGATAATGCAGGCGACAACATGGCCGACGTGGCGCATACAGACGACAGCCCTAACAGTGAAAAATGAAAAAGTCTAAAACGCTTCAGGTTTCAATTTTTATGTGGGGCACGCATCTATCCGACGTATTAAGCTTAACTCGTTTTAAAGCGTAGTCTGGATAAGCGCTAGTGTCATTCGGCAAACCACAAGGTGCATAAGAACTATCACTTATGCACCTTACGTGTTTATTGAACAGCACCTTGTATTAATCGTCCTCCTCCAGTAACACTGGCGGCACAATGCCGCTATGTAGTGCCATTGTTTCCACACTTCGAAGCTTACGATCGATTGCTTTGGTGCGCGTAGTTTGCAAGGTTTCTAAGGTCGTTGACGCCGAATTGATATGCTTATGCACAGCGGCTAATTGTTCAGAATATTTTTTGAATTCAGTTTTAACTTCAGCAAGCACTTTCCAAACTTCGCTGCTACGTTTTTGCACAGCTAAGGTTCTAAAGCCCATGCTCAAACTATTGAGTAACGCGGATAACGTTGTCGGGCCTGTTATGGTGATACGGTGGGTTCTTTGCAATTTCTCAAAGAGTTTGGGATGCCGTAAAATTTCAGCATACAGGCTTTCAATTGGCAAAAATAATATCGCAAAATCAGTGGTGTGCGGTGGGTCAATGTATTTACTGCTAATGTCTTTGGCGAAACTTTCTATGGCTTTCAATAACTGTTTTTGAGCTGTCTCAATAGCCACGCTGTTGCCCTCTTCCCATGCGGTCTGTAAAGCTTGGTAGCTTTCCAATGGAAATTTTGAATCAATCGGTAACCAGACTGTTTTTTCGTCTGATTTGCCTGGTAACTTAACGGCAAACTCAACGTTATCGCGACTCCCTTGTTTAGTCGCCACATTGATTGCATACTGATCGGGCGACAAAATTTGTTCCAAAATATTGCCTAATTGATATTCCCCTAAAATGCCGCGTGTCTTTACATTAGCTAATACTTTTTTAAGATCGCCTACGCCAATTGCCAAGCTTTGCATTTCCCCCAAGCCTTTATGAACTTGTTCTAATCGGTCACTGACTTGCTTAAATGATTCGCCCAAGCGTTTTTCTAACGTATCGTGCAATTTCTCATCAACAGTTTTGCGCATTTCATTTAGCTGCACATTATTGTCTTCACGAATGGCTTTTAATTGATTTTCTATGGTTTGGCGAAGGTCTAACAGACTGTTTCTGGATTGTTGATTAACATCCGCTTGCTGCTTGTTTAATTCGGCAAACTGGAGGCGTAATTGCGCGTTAAAATCTTTGATACCATTAGAGAATTTGCCTTCAAAGGAACTGAGACCGTTGTTTAATTCTTCACGATTAACCTTAGCATCTGTTTTTATGGTGGCTTCAAAAGCAGTAAAGCTGGCTAAGGTTTTGTCACGGAATTCATCTTGTTTTTGGCTTTGCACCTCACTGCTTAGTTGCAGTGACTGCGTTACACGCTGTTTAAATTCAGTGGAATTGTTGATGAGTTTTTCTGCAAGCTCAGCCTGTGAGGTTTTAAATGCGGCAAGTTGCTGAACTTGTAGTGCACTGTTTTCAGCCATACGATTGAGCAAGGTATCTTGCAAATTTTTAAATACCTCTTGGATTTCGCGCCGATTTTCAGCACTCACATCCCTAAGTTCTTTTCTGGATTCAAGCAGTCCAGTAGTTAAATTAAGCTCATTATTCTGAACTAAACGCGTTAATTCTGTGTAAGCTGTTTCTGGATTACTTGCCAATAAACGATTTATTTTTATCAGCACAATGGCCAGTAAAATCAATACAGCTAACAACAGTAATCCACCTAATGTTAAGGCTATGTATACAGCTTCCGTCATGATGTTTAGATTAAATGTAGGCTGCACACGTCAAATAAGTTGAGGTGTGCGAGGGGAGGGGATAAATTAGTGCCAACCTTGTCGCCATTGGCTTGCGTCAGCTAAATCCTGTAACGGTAAGTTAATTTTGTGCTGTGTATAAACCGCTTCCAATTCAATTAAAAGAAGGTTAAGTCGGGTGACAAGAAAATGCTTTTCTTTATTTACTGGCGTAACCGCCGTCCATTTACTCATCAGTAATTTATTGCTTTGGACTCGACGCATACAGCTTATTGACCCTTAAGATCTTCAAGAATTTTATCGCGTACCAATTGCCCTGATAAGATGACCATTGGCATACCCCCACCAGGATTGACACTGCCTCCCACGAAATACAAATTCTTAAATTGTCCACTACGTTGCGGTGCTTTAAAGCCTAAGTTTTTAAAACGATCGGCTACCACACCATAAATTGACCCCTGATGTGAATAATACCGCGCCTCGATGTCATGCGGTGTCCAGTATTCTTCGGTAACAATATGTTGACGTAAATGAGTGAGCCCCATTCGTTCTAATTTAATCAATACACGCTCACGTAAGGCTAAATACTGGTCTGCGGTAATAGGTTTAGCAGGATCAAGGTGAGGAATATGGGGCAATATTTTTATAATTTCACAGCCCTCAGGGGCTTGTTGTGGATCACTTTTAACAGGTGCAACCAGATAAATGGTGGGATCTTCTGACAATTGATGCTCAGTAAAAACGGCCTTAAAATGCTCGCGTGGATGATCAGAGTAAAAGAAATTATGGTGGGCTAACTGAGGATATTGTCGATTAACGCCTAAATGCATCACCAAGCCTGAACAACTGGGCGCAAAACGTTGCATTTTTTGTAACGCAGTGGCACTGCTTTTTAATAACTTTTGCATGGCAGGAATGACTTCCATGTTGGATACGACAATATCAGCATGGAGGCTCTCGCCATCAGCGCACACCACGCCCGTCACGTGTTGCCCTGCTTGTGTTATCTCGGTGACTTCAGTGTTGACACGTATCCGCACGCCCAACTCTAAGGCTAAGCGTTCTAAGCCTTGCGCAATACCATACATACCGCCTTGCACATACCATAAGCCATAATCAAATTGAATAGCGGGCAATAAATTGAGTAACGCGGGTGCGTCATACGGTGATGAACCGACATACTTGATAAAATAATTAAGAATCTCAACTAATTTCGGGTGACTAATATGCTTACGTACCCCTTGATCCATTGAATGCAACACATCAAAATCAAGGGCACTGCGTAAGGGACCATAAATCTTTAGCAATTCCCATAAGTTATCTACGCCTTTGGCGAAATAACTGGCTTCCGTGGCGGCACATAAACGTCTGGAATACGCCATAAAGCGTGCAAATTCTGCTGGAGCCTTAGGATCTAATTGACTTAATTGCGTGTGCATTAGCAAGGGGTCAGCACTTAAATCGACCACGCTACCGTCTTCAAAAAAATTTCGCCAATGTGGTTCAATTTGTTGAAAATGAATATAGTCTTCACGGCGCTTGCCCGCGTTAGTGAATAAGGCATCAAAGAGTGCCGGCATAGTTAAAATGGACGGGCCTAAATCAAAGGTAAAGCCGTCTTTTATTAAGACATTAAGTTTACCGCCTACTTTGTCATTTTTTTCTATGAGTTCAACCGCAAAGCCTTCGGTGGCTAAAGAGATTGCTGCAGATAAGCCGCCTAAGCCAGCACCGATGATGATTATTTTTTTTTGGGGAGCGTGGTGTGTCATGTTAAAAAATCCTATGCCAAGGTAAGCGTGATTTTAAGTTTTGCCAATGTTGTAAAAAATTAAACTGTGAAAATTCTCTAAAATGAGTTAATGCCAACCTATTACGCTGCACACGTTGAAGCCATGAGCCGCGCCCATAAATAACATCCAAATACCCTTTAAAATGCTGGTACTGCGTTTGAGAATAAGGAAACCAATTGGGTTCTTTGGCTAATCGACTGCGATTAATCATGGTGGAGACAGAATAACTAAAGGCACGTAAGCCTTCTGCGCCATGATAGCGTCCAAAACCACTTTTTTTCACGCCACCAAACGGTAATTGTGGATGGCCTACATTTTTTATCACGTCGTTGACGACCCAACCACCGACCTCAAGTTGTTTCGCAACGCGTGTTGCTTTACTTAGGTCCTGACTCCAAATACTGGCATTTAAACCAAATTGACAGTCATTCACGCGCTTAATTACCTCAGCTTCAGTGTTAAAGGGGAGGACTGCGACGAGCGCCCCAAAGGTTTCTTCTTGCATAATGCGCATCTCAGTATGCACATTCCATAATATAACTGGTTTAACATAATTTCCATGTCGTTCAAGTGGACCTGAGGCGCATGCACCTTTTGTTAGCGCGTCGTGATAATGCGCTTCAACCAGTGCAAATTGTCGCGCTGAAGTGATTGTGCCAACATCACCGTACTCGCCATGTCCGATAGTTAAGGTGGCTAGTTCATTTTGTAGCTGCTGCAAAAAATCGTCAAAACAGTGATGTTCAATGTATAAACGCTCAATGGAAATACAAATTTGTCCACTGTTACTAAACGCACCGTACATAACAGCATGACTAGCTCGGCTTAACTGTGCATCAGCAAAAATGATCATGGCATCTTTACCCCCCAGTTCTAATAACACAGGAATAGGGTGCTGTGCTGCGCGCTGCATGACGGCACGCCCTGTTTGTAAACCGCCTGTAAAAAACACTAAATCTGGCGCTGCATCAATGAGTTGTTCGCCAACAGAGCCATCACCCACCAGCGTTTGTACTAAATGTTCTGGCAGGGCTAACTGCTGAAATAACTCAAGCAATAACGCATTAATCGGTAAGCTTAATTCTGAGGCTTTTAAGATGACAGCGTTACCGGCAATTAATGCCGTTATCATGGGAATGATAGCTAATTGAAAAGGAAAATTCCACGGCGCCAAAATAGCCACCACACCATAGGGATGAAACTCAATGTGTGCGGTGGACGCAGGAAAGCTTAACGGCGACGTAAACACAGCACGCTCTTGCAGCACTTTTGGTGCGTGTTTGACATAGTACGCCAGTAAATCTAATACTGGATAAATCTCACCCAGTAACGCCTCCGTGCGTACTTTTCCTGTGGTTTGACATAACTGTTCACAAATAGAATCCAGCTGCGAAAGTATTAATGGGCTTAATGCCGCTATGTGTTGACAACGTTTAGCAACACTTAACTGTTGCCATGCTTGGCCAGCACACCTTGCGCGCTCAACACTTGCCTTAATCTCGTCAGCGGAACTTATGGCATACTCGCCTAATAAGTGCCCATTAATCGGTGAATACGCAGTTAATATAGCCATCAATTTAAGATTTTTTTAACCAAGCACTTTTCGCAAGTTGCGTAAAGTTAACCTGATATTTTTTAGCAATTAATTGCGAAGAAATACGCGCTGATTCATAAATAGTAGGTAAGCCACTGCCAGGATGGGTGCCTCCACCCACTAAATAACAGTGCCCAAGTTCTTCAAATTGGTTGTGGGGTCGCCAATAGAGCATTTGGCTGAATTTGTGCGCTAAACTAAAGGTTGCTCCTTTGTACACGGCTTCATCTTGTTCCCATTGCTGTGGCGTAATGATTTTTTCACATTCAATATGTGCACGCAGATCAGTTAATCCTAAACGCGTACCCAAGGTATCCAGCACTTGCTCGCGGACGTGCTGACAGTGTGTTTGCCAATCAATGCCACTGTCATTATTGGGCATGGGCACTAAGACATACATCGCTGATTTACCAGGTGGCGCTAAACTAGCATCTGTGCTTGAAGCATTTTGTACATAAAACGAAAAATCCGTAGGCAGCGTTTTATCGTTAAAAATATTTTTTATGTTGGTACGGTAATCACCGGCAAAGGCAATCGTATGATGAGGTAGTTCGTAACGTTTATCTAAGCCTAAATACAGCATAAAGGTAGAGCATGAATAATCATATTTTGCTAATTTTTCTGGGCGATATTTTTTCAAGATACCAGGCTTGATTAAGTGCGTCATGGCATGAGCAAAATCGGCATTGATGATAACTTCATCTGCCATAATGGTTTCGCCATTGTCAAGCGTAACACCTTTTACGTCACCTTTTTCAATCAGTAAGGAGGCCACAGGAGTGGATAAATGCAACTGACCACCTGTTTCTTCAAAGACCTTTGCCATCGCGGTAGCGAGTTGATTTAAGCCGCCCGCAACATGAAAAATTCCGTAGTCATGCTCTAAGTACGGCAACATGGTAAATAATGCCGGACAATCCCAGGGCGACATGCCTAAATATTTTGATTGAAAAGAAAAGGCTAAACGCATTTTTTCTTGATCAAAATATTGACCTAAGTTTTCAAAGACACTTTTAGGAAAGCCTAGCCACGGTACGGCTTTTAGTAAATCCCAAGAGAAGAAGTCAGTCAACGATGAATAATCGCGGGTAATACACGGATATAAATAATTAAAGCGCGTCCGTTCTTGTTTCATAAAGCGTTGATAACCATCGCCTATCTCTGGAAACACCCGAGCTAATTCAGCTTGCATGGCTTCAGTTTCTGAAAACACCGACAACGCGCGATCGTCATACAGCAATTGATACATTGGATTGAGCGGGGCAAAGCGTAAGTAATCTTCACTTTTTCGATCACACAGAGCAAACATTTCATCCAACACGCCTTTCATTAATAAAAAGGTAGGGCCGGTATCAAAAGTAAAGCCTTGCATAGTGATCGCTCGATTACGTCCACCGACCTGTTCGTTTTTATCAAAAATACTAACCTTAAAACCATGATGACTTAAGAGCATTCCTGCACACAGTCCACCCGGACCTGCGCCCACAATAATGATATGTTTTGACTTTTCCATGATTAAAATTTGGAGTAATAAAAGGATGAATTTACTGTGTTATAACGTCGTTAAGGTGGCTGTTTGCAGAGAATATGTCAATCAACCACAGATTAATACTAAAAAATCTTACACTTTTTTAACAAATTCAGATTTTAATTGCATTGCCCCAATGCCATCAATTTTACAATCAATATCATGGTCGCCTTCTATAATTCGAATGTTTTTTACTTTGGTACCTACTTTAACCACTAAAGACGAGCCTTTAACTTTTAAGTCTTTGATAACGGTGACCGTATCGCCATCCATTAATACATTGCCGTTAGCATCACGGATTTCACGTTGATCGTTATCCTCTGCGGCGGTGTCGGTGGACCATTCATGCCCACATTCAGGGCAGATATACATGGCATTGTCTTCGTAACAATACTCCGAAGCACAGCTTGGGCAAGACGGTAAATCACTCATTGGTTTTCCTAAAGTTGACAAAAGTAAAGGTAATACAGCGTGTTAGTTCAAGTAGACGTGTTGAATAAACGTTAAAGCTTTGATCGCAGACGATTAACGCTTGAACACGTTTACTGAAAAGGAAAAGCATGTTTAGGGATTAACTTGGTTTATCCAATTTTGTAAATTGTAATAATTCGTCACGCGTGCAATTTTTTGATCACGGATGTCAAAAAAAGCACCAGCGGGTAAGGTATAACTTTGTCCCTTGGCTTCTGGTAAACCTTCATCAGTGTGTAAATAATTTCCCAACACTACAAATTCAGCCGCTGCACGATTACCTTCTGCATTGGCCATAATCACCATGTCGATTAATTGTTCTTTATAATGACAATTCATGTTGGCCATAAAATCTGTAAAGGCAAGCTTTCCTTTTTCTCTACGTCCTTGATTAATATCGTGAACAACATCGTCGGTGAGTAAGTTTAAAAACGTTTCCATATCTGCGCTGTTAAACGCGGCATAATATTTTTTTATAAGGTTAATGCTTTCAGTATTCATAATGACTTAAATAAAAAGGTTAAAAAACCTATTTTACCGTTTGTTAGAGGCTAATTCTGCACTATTTTTAAATTTGTTTGCGTCCTTGAGTCGTACTCATTGTTACACTATTGACTCCATTTATTTTACTGAGAAACATTATCTTGACGACATTAAACGCTAATTCTGTTCTTGACGCTACGCAGCAATGGTTAATGCGTGTAGTGATTGGGCATAATCTCTGTCCTTTTGCAAAACGCGAAGTCGATCAGCAAAGCATTCGTTTTTATGTGGATGAAAATCTTAATCTTGCCGATTGTTTAGCCACCTGCGTGGAAGCATGGCAATACTTAGATGCGCATGAAGAGTGTGAAACCACTTTGCTCTGTTATGCCCATGCCTTTAAGGATTTTAATGACTATTTAGACTTTTTCTATATGGCAGAATGTTTACTGGCAGATGAAGCTTATGAAGGTATTTATCAACTTGCCAGCTTTCATCCTGATTATTGTTTTAACGATGCGCCCACTGACGATCCAGCTAATTACACCAATCGTTCACCTTACCCGATGGTGCATATTTTACGAGAAGAAAGTTTGGCAAAGGCCATCGATCAGCACCCTAACGCTGAGGAAATTCCTGAACGTAATATTGCCTTAACGCGTCAACTTGGATTAGAAGCCATGCAACAATTACTTAATTCTTGTTATCAGCGTTAATCAACATCATTCCCTCAATTTAAGCCGCGACAGTTATGGCTTATTTGTTGAAGACTTTTGGTACAGCAAAATAATTTGGCAAACAGCATAACGCTAAGTACACTTGTTCAAACTTTAACGAAACTACTGTAAGCCATATTTATGTCCAGCCGCCAAGCAAAACTCCAAGAAGATACTAACTATCGGGTCATGCGCTTACTTGAAGAAAATCCTGATATGACACAGCGTGAGTTAGCTGAGTGTTTAGGCGTGAGTGTGGGGGGATTAAATTATTGCCTCAAAGCCCTGATAGAAAAAGGCTGGGTAAAAATGCATAATTTTAGCCATAGTAAAAATAAATTTGGCTACATGTATTTATTAACGCCATCAGGCATTGCAGAAAAATCGGCGTTAACCAGTCGTTTTTTAAAACGGAAACTAGAAGAATATGACGCACTCAAGGCTGAAATTGAAGCGTTACAGACCGAGATAAAGGGAAAGAAAAAAATCTCGTAGGCTAAAGAAAGGGGGTCAGGCTCCGTTAAGCAGGGACTTATTTTAGTAAGTTAATCAGCACGCTTTGCTACGAGAAAACATTGCACTCGGCTATCAATCAAAAAAACCTATTATGGAACAACATTTTAAAGAAGCCAATGACACGGGCATCTCATTCAATTGGTACGTTATAAATACCAAACCACGCCAAGAACACATAGCGTTAGTTAATTTACAACAGCAAGGTTATGTCTGTTATTTACCGGTATTATCGGTTGAAAAAATCAAACGTAATAAATTAACACTTGTTGAAGAAGCGTTATTCCCACGTTACTTATTTATTCATTTAGGCATTGGCGCCAATGCCCAAAGCTGGAGCCCAATTCGGTCTACTAAAGGCGTGAATGGCTTGATTAAATTTGGTAATGAGCCAGCAAAAATAGCCAACCATCTCATTAATTTCTTTCGTGACAATGAACTGGCGCGTCAAGCAAGCCCAACACCGTTTTTTAGTGAAGGTGAGCGCTTGCTCTTAACCAACGGTGCCTTTGTAGGTGTTGAAGCCATTTATCAAATGACAGACGGAGAAGAGCGTGTCGTGGTTTTGATTGAATTGCTGGGTAAGCAAGTCAAGCTAGCTGTTAAGCCCAACGAACTGAGCAAGCAAGAATAAAGTTAGCTAGTCAGCGCGTAACAGTAATTCTGCGTTGTGTTCAGCGGGATGACTGCTTGTGTTCACTTCAGGATTAAGCAGGTGCAGGCGTGTGGAGCTGAGCTGCTGATTTTTTAGTAAATACTCAACAATTGCTTGCGCACGTTGTGCCGCTAATTCTTTTAAACGTTGTGGTTCGGGAACAAAAATTGTGAGTAATTTTTGTTCTGCTAGCGCATAAAAATCGCCTTGCTGTGGGTTTTTTAAACTGGGCTTACCTCGCCACGATAGCTCGGCTAATAACGGAAATTTTTCAATAAACACCTCGGCAAGTAAACGTTGATACGCCTTAGTGCTTAAATGCTCATCGTCGCTGTGTAATGCGCTGTTAGTTTCTGTGCGCTGATGTTGTTTTAAATACTCAGTCAGCGCATTTACACGTAATGCAGGCCAGTCATCATCTTGCTGACTAATGCCTTTAATATATAAAGATAATTTTTCGTGTTGGCGTAAACCTTGGGCAAGTGTATTGAGTTGTTCTGTATGTAACGAGGTTAATTGGGCGCTGCCAGGAGCAAAAGTTAAGGACTTTAACGCCTCTTCAGTGGTAAAAAGTCCTGTTAAGGCCTGAAAAGGTGAGCTAATGATTTTTAGTAAGGCATTGCTTACCGCATCTATAATTAAATGTGACACGCTAAAATGTGGGTTATCCAAACTGCCCGTAATGGGAATATCAAATTTAATGCGTCCGTTTGCATCTTTAAGTAAGGCAACTGCTAATTTAATCGGCAGAGCTACTGCATTGGGATGGTCAATTTTATCGCCTAATTCAAAATGTTCGATCAGCAGATTATTATTTGCTGTTAGTTTACGGTGGGCAAGGGTGTAATCCAAGGCAAGATCTAAGTTGCCATTTTCTACTTTATAACCCGCAAATTGCACCATATACGGTGACACTAAGGGCATCGGTAAATCTTGGAAATGAATCGAAAAATGATATTTCTCTTCATCAGGAGTTAATTCACCTTGAATATCCACAGGTGCTAAGTCATACGCATTGCCCTTTAAGGCGATATCAAAGTGTGCCCCCGCAGCATTAGATAACCCTTTAGCCCCACCTTCAAGCGCATGAATCTGTGCGGTAAACGGTAAAAATAAAGAATAATCAGAAAAATCAGAACGACCATCTTGAATAGCAATGGTATCAATTTTTACAGACGAACGGGCTTGTTGCGGTGATTTCGTCACCGTCTCTAAGTGATGCGCTTCATTGTTTTTTAACACAAGATTAGCAAAATTAACACGACGATCTTGGTCAATAATAAAGCGCACATAAGGTTTTATTAAGCTAAGTTGTTCGACATGGGTGGTTAAACTAGGCCATTCAGTGGCAAGATTGACCAACGCTAAGCGCTGCCACGTAAGTAAGGCAGAGTGTTCTTTCGCTGCATAAAGTGAAAACTGCTTTAATTGGCTATTACCTTTAAAGGTAGCGTGCCAATTTGGCAGCTCTGCTAGCGTAACTAAACCGTCAGCAAACCAAGTCCCGTTGATATGATCCGTGTGTATGAACGAATCAAAATAGCCCTGAAAATCATTAAGTTCAAGTTGTTGCAGTGCCATGTTAAGGCGCATGACTAAGGGATTTAAAACACCTTCGCCCGCTATTGTTAGCACAGCTTTGTTATTAATAGTTGCTGTTAAAGACAGTGCATGTTTTTGTGCTAAATCCATCGAGTTAAGTGTTGCATTAATCGGGCTTATGTTTAGCCGCACAGGGTGCTTTGTGTGTTGATCTTTAAAGTGAAGCGTGCCTTCTGTTATGCCTAACGTTGCTATCTTAATATTCCAATCAGGTATTGGGTTTGTTTGTGGTGATAGTATTGGTGTTGGTGTTGGCTTTTGGGTAGCGAATATACGGTTAAGATTAAGTTCACCCTTAGTATTGACTAATAGATTTAGCTGAGGCTGGCGAGCCGTTATGTTACCTAGATTAAGCGTATGTTTTTGCACTTGGAGTGCAAATTTATCAAACTGAAGTTCAGCCACATTTAACACGCTTTGCTTATCAGCAGTAACACTAAGCTGCGTTGTTTTTAGCTGTGCTTGAGTAATATTAACGTTCAGCGGAGTGTGCTGTTGTTGACTTAGTTGATAATTTACGCGCAAGGTAATGTCTTTAGTGGTAGCACGCCATGCTGGACTGCGTAGGCTTAAATCATCCGCGCTGACCAAGGTGTTAAGAAAATTTATCTGCCACGTCTCAGGTGAATAATTAAAATTTCCTGCAAAGTGATGAGTAAAGTGTGCTAAGGATAAAACCTGCTGTTTAGCGGCGTTTTCATAATGAAGTTTCTCAACATTTAGCACGCCTTTGTCAACACTGCCCTCTAGCTTGCCCTTGTTAACGCTAATTTGGTAATGACTTGTTAAGGAAATATCAGCTGTTATCTTTGCAGCTAAGGTTTGGCTTAGGTTTGCCAAGGCTAGCTTGCTTACAGTCAGCACACCTTCTGAGCTTAAGGAAGAAAGATTCAGGTTGCCGTGCCAAGTAAGTTTGGTGACGTTGTCCATTAACAAAGCAATGGTGAAAGAGGCGGGTTGAAGGGGGCGAGTACTGAAATTTTCCAGATTAATCGTCAGCCCTGTAATGCTGTGAGTTAGGTTGGGCGGGTGTTCTGTGGAGGTTATTCTGAGCTCAGCGTCCTTCAATATTAAATGCTCAATTGTCACGGGAAAAAGCGCATTTAGCTTGGGCAAGGGCGTCTCTGAGGCATGCGTTGACATAGTCGGCAACAAAGTCAGACGACCATTATCTTGACTGAGCTGAAGCGTCGCACGATTAAGCACGAGCGTATCAAGAACCAGCTGAGAGTGACGAAGTGAGGCGAAAAAGTTTATTTTTACGAAAAGGCGCTCAAATTTAATTACGTTTTGCTGAGTTGGATCATAAAGAGAGAAATCGCGAAGCTGTGCAGTTAAGGGAAAGAGTGCAATACTGATCTGCTTACTGCTGGCAATGTAGCCTGTTTGCTGTTGGATAACTTTAGGTAGTTGCATGCTAAGCACGCTAGGAATGATAAAAAAAACACAGCTTAAGAAACCGAGTAATCCACCTATTAACAAAAGATACGTCGGCGTGTGTGGGCGTTGGAGGATACGTCGAATGTTCATAGCATTTGCGTTTCTCTTGCCGTGAAAAAGTAAAAAAATGGCGTTAGCTTAACAGTGTGGTAAAAAAAACAGTAGGTGAGAGGTCTTCATAGGGTTAACCGCACTGAATTAACGACCTCTCTAAAACCTAAAGTGTTTGACATAATGCTGAACAGAATACGCATCGCATTAAGATACTGACGGCCATTATCGAATAAATCTTTTTTTATAAATCAACATAGCCTGTTTCTTCATGTAAAACGGTATCTAGGCCTTGCACCTCTTCATCAGCATTGACCCTAATACCGATGACTTTATTTAAGACCATCAAGATGAGATAACTCATCACGGCACTCCAGACCGCCGTCACTAAGATAGCTAAAGCTTGAATACTCACTTGATGCATTATGTTTACGCCATTTGCCAACCCCATACCACCCAGTTCTGCTGAGGCAAATACGCCAGTCAATAATGAGCCTGTAATGCCACCGACACCATGCACTGAAAAAACATCCAACGCATCATCAATTTTTAAGGTGCGTTTGATGTATTGCGTTGCATAAAAACAGACGATTCCAGCGGTAACACCGATCACTAACGCACCCAACGGCCCCACATAACCAGAGGCTGGGGTAATGGTGCCAAGACCTGCAACCATACCTGTTACGATACCTAAAACACTGGGTTTGCCGTAACGTAGCCATTCAATACACATCCACGTTAATGCACCTCCCGCCGCGCCAATATGAGTGACCAGCAAAGTCATGCCAGTGTGACCATCAGCGGTTAAGGCGCTCCCCGCATTAAAGCCAAACCAGCCAACCCATAACATGCCTGCGCCTGTGACAACCATCGTCATATTATGAGGGGGCATTGCCGTTGTAGGAAAACCACGACGATTGCCGATAACAAGGGCTGAAACTAAGGCGGCAACGCCAGCATTGACATGAATAACGATACCACCAGCAAAATCCATAACGCCTAAACCTGCCAACCACCCACCGCCCCAAATCCAATGACAAATTGGCACATAAACTAAAATTAACCAGATTCCGCTAAATAACAGCATGGCTGAAAATTTCATGCGTTCAGCAAAAGCACCCACGATTCGCGCTGGCGTGATAATGGCAAAAGTCATTTGAAACATGAAAAACACGGTTTCAGGAATGTCACCAGTTAATGATGTTGTGGTTAATTGCGTTAAAAAAGCTTTAGAAAAATTGCCAATTACGGTCTGCCATTCACCGCCAGATGAGAAAATTAAACTATACCCACCCGCAAGCCACAGTATCGAAACTAAGCAACTTATTGCAAAGCACTGCATTAACACAGATAAGACATTTTTACTTCTCACTAAGCCCGCATAAAATAACGATAAACCAGGTAGCGTCATAAATAAAACTAATGTGGTTGAGGTTAATACCCACACAGTGTTAGCTTGGTTAAGTGCTTCAGCGCTAGCTATTTCAGGCATAAGCCACAAGCTTAATAGCAGACTGATATTTATTATAAAAAACATCGTTCGTCCTTACTTTTTCTTTACTAATTATTAATGGTTAATTAAATAGCATCTTCGCCCGTTTCACCGGTTCTGATACGAATAACTTGCTCTAAGTTAGTGACAAAAATTTTACCGTCGCCAATTTTTCCAGTATTAGCTGCTTTTGCAATGGCATTAATTGCGGCGTCTAAAATACCTTCAGTGACGGCAATTTCTAGTTTAACTTTTGGTAAAAAATCAACCACATATTCAGCGCCACGGTAGAGCTCAGTGTGTCCTTTTTGGCGACCAAAGCCTTTAACTTCGGTAGCTGTTACGCCCGCGACACCAATATCTGATAAGGCTTCTCTGACGTCATCTAGTTTAAAAGGTTTAATGATAGCAGTTATTAATTTCATGATTTTTTCTCGTAGTTTAGTAAAAAAATAGTGGGTAAGTAGTCGTGTTAGTGCTGAGCTTGATGTTTTTTGTAGCGAATAGATGACAGCACCGATAAGCCTATTAATACAGCCCCCACCAAGCCTGTGACCACTTCTGGTATTTCATGCGTCATACTGATAAGCATAATCGCCGCCAAGGTACCAATGGCGTAATGTGCGCCATGTTCAAGAAAAACATATTCATCTAAGGTGCCTTGGCGGACTAAAAACACCGTTAAGCTTCTAACGAACATTGCCCCAATGGCAAGACCAAGCATAATGATCACCACATCTTGAGTAATGGCAAACGCTCCAATTACGCCATCAAAAGAAAAGGAGGCATCCAATACTTCTAAATAGAGGAAGCTCATTACACTGCCTTTTTTTATCATGTCGACCGCTTCATCGCCTTCCTCTTCGTCTTCAAATAAAGCGGCTAAACTATCCACGATGACAAATAAAATGACCCCAAAAACCCCCGCAGTTAAGGCTTCAAGACGAATCGCTTCAGGTAACCAATGTTGGCTAATAAGTAAAATAGCTAAGGCGAAGATAATTTCAATGGATTCTAATTTACCAAACGAGGCCAATTTTTTTTCCATACGTCCCAGCCAATGCAGTTCTCTGCTCTCATCAAAAATAAAGGAGAAAAATACCATCAGTAAGAACATACCGCCAAAGGCTGCGATTTGTATGTGTGATTCGGTGAGATGTTCAGCGTACACAGCAGGCGTATGTAAAGCCATTTGGGTAACGCCGACAAAATCAATCCCAGTGGCAACAGCAACAATAGCAATAGGGAACACTAAGCGCATTCCAAATACGGCAATTAAAATACCCCAAGTAAGAAAGTAACGCTGCCAACGTTCATCCATTCGTTTTAGTACGGATGCATTAACGACCGCATTATCAAACGATAAGCTGACTTCTAAAACACCTAAAATAATGGCAATGAATGCACCCATTGCGCCTCCCCACAACCACGCGGCGGCAAGACAAATTACGGTAACAATTATCGATAAACGAAAATGCTGCATAGTGAACCTCAATAAATTAAAAAAATTACGTTAAGAATAACGGTTAGTGCGGTGATGCCGAGCTAAACAAGCGTGCATGTTACTTGATTATAATTTGTTTGGAGTCAATTAATTTATCAAAAGACGTGCTGGTGTAGTCGGTAAAAATAGCCTCTTGTTGCTCAATAAATAATGCGGCAATGCCGGCACGATTGGCCGCTTCAATTCCGGCCGTGCGTCCCATACAAAGCAATGCAGTATCCCAGGCATCTGCTCGCGTGGGATCTTCATCAATCACCGTCACAGAAACAGTGTGATGCTCGATAGGCTTGCCGGTTTTAGCATTTAAAATATGACTATAGCGTTTGCCTTCAGCATCAAAATAATGTCGATATGTTCCTGCTGTCATGATTGACGTAGACGTGGAACGGTTAATCGTCATGACTTTACTTAGACTGCGTTCGTTGGATACTGGTTTTTCTAAGGCGATGCGCCAGCTCTCTTTCTCTGGTTTAGTACCGCGCACTTGTAATTCACCACCAATTTCAGCAAGATAATTACTGATATTATAGTGCTCTAAAATCTGCGTTATACGCCAAACACTGTAACCTTGAGCAATAGATGATAAGTCCACGCGCAGCGTGGGTTTTAGTTTGCGTAACTGCTGGTCATCAATGATTTCTAAGTGCTTAATGCCTACTTCCGCTAAAACCTCAGCTAATTTAGCAGGCTCAGGAATGGCTAACTTGTCTGCTTTAAAGCCCCATAAATCAAATAAAGGTTTAATGGTTAAGTCATAACACCCGTCGCTGGCTTTATTGGCGGCTTGGGCTTCTTTAATTAAGTGAATGATTTCGGCATTCACTGCTTGGGGTTCTGTACTGAGTGTGTTGTTAAAGTGTTCTATGTCAGAATCAGAGCGGTAATTGGATAACACCTGATCGATGCGCTGAAGTTCTGCATCGATGGCTTTTTTTACGGTGTCTACGGAGGGCTCGGTTTGCGTTGACCAATAACTCACATGGTAAGTGGTGCCTTGAGTTTCTCCTGCTAATTTTTGGATGGGAGGAGGTATTTCACAGCCTGAAAGTAATAAACTAATGAGCATTAGGCCAGCAACAGAATAGCTGCGAGGCAGTAGGCGCGTCGCCGGTAAAAAAAGAAAGGTGTGCATGGTGATGAGTGCGAAAGTAGAGAACATAAAAAAATAAATACGACATAGCAACGGTCGCACCTTAGGCGTGTTGTTGCGTCCCTGCTGATTTTCGTTGGGTGCGACGTTGTTCGCGTTGCTCAAGAAAACGCAAAATTCCGTAGGTAATACCGCCCACACCAACTAAGGCCAAGGTAAATAAAGCGTAAGAAATTGACCATGGAATATCTGCTGTCATCATCGAAAATTCAGACATTCCGCCAATTCCTGCCAACACATTTAAAGGCATAAAGACAACGCTAACGACCGTTAAGCGTTTCACGACTTTATTTTGATTGATATTAATAAACCCCACTGACGCATCCATTAAGAAGTTAATTTTATCGAATAAGAAGGCAGTATGACCGTCAAGAGATTCAATATCGCGCAAAATTTGTTGCGAATACTCTAATTGATCTTTTGCCAAAAACTTACTACGCATTAAAAAAGAGACGGCACGACGGGTATCCATTACGTTTCTACGAATACGCCCATTTAAATCTTCTTCATTGGCAATGCTGACCAGAATTTTGCTGGCTTCTTCATCACTCATTTGTTTGTTAAGCACTTGGTTGCCAACCACTTCAAGTGCTACGTAAACATCTTCTAACGCGTCGGCTGAATATTCGGCGTTAGCGGCATATAAATCTAACAGCATATCTTTTGAATTAGTGACGTAATTTACCTGACTTAAGGCACGTAAGCGTTGTAAACGAAACACCGGTAACTCTTCCTTGCGGATAGAAAACAAAATGTCATGATACAAAATGAACGCCACAATGATGTTACGTGTGACGTCTTCTTTGTCTAATAAAAAGTCAGAATGCAAATGAATTTCACCATTTTCTTCAACATAAAAACGCGCACTGGATTCTAAATCTCGAAGTTGTTCTGGATCGGGGAAATCAATGCCAAAAATATCACCCAACCAAATGCGATCTTCAAAAGTAGGCGCGACCAAATCTATCCAAATAGGTGTGGCGTCTAATAGTGCCTGTGGACTGGTGATGCTGACTTCATTTAAGCGTCCATCGACTAAGTTGAAGGCTTTGACCCGGGATTTTTCAGTTTTGTAATCTTGTTTACCCAGAATTTGTAAAACGGAAATAGGTGCTTCAAGCAAAATAGGTTGTTTATGCGCATCATCTAATTGCTCCCAAATAAGCAATTGATCTTCTGGAGATAAGACCTCAAGAATATGGCCAATTTCTTCAGGCGGCAAATGATTAAGGATTTGCTGTAATTGCGCCATATTTTCTTTATGCACCAAAGACTCTACCAAGTTGTGATGTGGCATAGCTTGTTTGTGCACTAATTCTGCAATAAGTTTATGTTTTTGTATTTTATCCAAAATAGCTTGGTGGCTATTATGGAATTTAGCAGTGTTGTCTTTTGGCATAAAAAACGAGCATGGTGAATAAAAATTGTTAACAAGGTATAAGTTAATTTTAACAAAGTGCCATGATTTATGATTTTTTTCTACTCATCGCCATGACTTGTTGAGTGATTAGGTTAGATTTAACTAGGTGAGCCTAGTTCTTTTCCTTTTTTACCACCTCTTTAGCTATTAACGAGAAACTAGCTAACACTGCTTTACCCTGTAAAAGACCTTTTAAATACTTATTTTATAGGCAGACTTCTGGATGTTGTCTTTGCATAATGCACACAAATAAATAGAAAAAATTGGCTGCCCATAATCATATTTGCCATCAATAAATGTATAGGTTGAACAAACGCAGGCATGCCTAAGCGATCTAAAGCCATGCCCGCTAAAATTGCGGTGATGATTAAGCTGAGCTGGGTAACGCCAATTTTAAATAACAAATTGGCACGGGAGACGCTTTGATAGAGTTTCCAAACTAACCATAGATTAGTGAATAAAATCAGCGCTGAACATGAGCGGTGAACGTAAAAGATAAGTGGGAAATCAGCACGCCAAAATTGTCGCTCAATATAACTGTGTTCGTGGGCAATAAAATCCACGGCCTCGCGGACTTGTGTGCCCATGATGATTTGCACAACAGTTAACACCATTGCGCCAACTAATACAGATTTAAAGTGACGGCTTAAGTGATGGCTGTCCACTTGTACCAATTGGCTTCGTTGAGAGCGAGCAATGGTGTAAATTAATAACGCTACAATTACTAAAGCTAACAGCATGTGCAGCGTAATCATGAAGGGCTTAAGATTGCTTGCCACCACCGTTGAGCCTAACCAGCCTTGAAAACCTACCAGAAAAAAACAGCTCACAGCGAGATAGACAATGAGCTTATCGGTACGGAAAAATATCCGCGATGACCATGCTGTTAAAAAAATTAAGATACCAATCGTGACGCCAATTAAGCGGTTAGTGTATTCAGTCCAGGTTTTTACAGGATTAAATTGCGTGTTTTCATAGCCACGTTGCGCATAAAGTTCATGGTAATTACTGGGCAATTGCGCTTCATCAGTTGGGGGAATCCATTGCCCAAAACAGGTGGGCCAATCAGGGCAACCCATACCAGCTCCCGATGCTCTCACAATGCCGCCTGCTAAAATCACAAAATACACGGCAAAAATGGTCAGCGTACCCAAGCGGCGAAAATTTATCAATGCACGATCAGTAGAAGTCATAATGGTTATCAGGCAGTAGCTAAAAAATTATTCATTGATGGGGTGACCCGACAGTAAATGCACTGGGGTTTGATCAATGAGCTGTAATGGGCTTGTTAAATAATCGGGGTGGTTAATGACCAGCAAAAAAGTGCAGTGCGTACCTTGTTGACTGACACTAAGCAATTGACCACAGGCATTGAGTGGTGTTGAGTTGGGTTGCTCGCTAAGAAAAACTTCAGTAGTTGCAAGGAGAGAGGTAGCGCTGTGACATTCTGCTAAACACAGGCTGCGTTTGCTTTTCCCTAAATAATGGGTGCGTGCGACGATTTCTTGTCCTGTATAACAGCCTTTGGTAAAGCTGATACCTTCTATTTTATCCAAATTAAGCATTTGCGGGATAAACGCTTCGGTGGTATCGGGTGTCAGCCAAGGCAGACCACTGAGTTGATCTACATGTCTCCAGGCCTCTAAAGTACTTACCTGATAACCGTGCATACCTTGATTATGCCAATACTCACACGCATGGTGCGCTGCCACAATGACCAGTGTGCGCAGACCGATTTGAATAGTCATTGCGTGTTCATTAGCGTGGGTGATAAATAGTGGACGCACATCGTGTTCCAGATGAAACAGCGGTGTCGTATAATTTTCTGGAATTAAGCCAATTAAACACAGCTCGTTGTCTGCCACAGTTAGTTGCACTTTGGCACGAAAAAGATAGCGACTGAGTTTGTCTTTAACAAGTGTAAGCAATGCTAAAGGTAAAATCATTAATACGGCATCCGTGCTTTTAACCAGAAAAAAAGTGGCAATAACCCGGCCTTTTGGCGAGCACATAGCACTGAATTGACTGACCTGTTCAGTGAGTTGAAGAACGTTTGTAGTGAGTTGTCCTTGTAGGAATTGCAGCGAGTCTGCGCCGCTAATTTTAAGCACACTAAACTGCGTTAAAGCAATGATTTGTGGCGTGCTGCTTTCGGCGCTGAAGGTGGTTTTTGCAGGTATTTGGGTGTTTAGAAAATGTTGCCAGTTGGTATTCATAGCCTGTGATAGGGTTAAATTAATGCGTAGTCGATTGTTTTATCACCAGCGCAACGTCATGAAATGCTTCTGAAACGGTGGGATGAGCGTGTATGGTGCGTGCTAAATCTTCACCACTGGCTGAAAATTCCATTGCTAACACGGCTTCAGCAATTAATTCAGAGGCTTGATGACCAATAATATGAACACCCAGCAATTTATCCGTGTCAGCCTCTGTAATGATTTTAATTAGACCTTCCGTTTTACCCGTTGCTTGTGCTCGTGCCGTTGCATTCAGTGCAAAAATACCCACTTTAATAGCAATACCCAGTGTTTTTAAAGTTTGCTCGGTTTGTCCTACCCACGCAATTTCAGGATCAGTATAAATAACGCTGGGTAACGTATCGTAATGGATATAGCTTTTTAAACCTGCACAACTTTCCGCAACAAAATTACCTTCCTCAATGCCTTTATGAGCAAGCATAGGGCCTAATAAATTTAGATCACCAATAGCATAAACACCCGGTAAATTGGTGCGACAATTTTCATCAACATTAATGTAGCCTGTTTCATCAAGAAGTAAATTAGCTTCAGGCGCAGTAAGATTTTCTGTGTTGGGCTTACGACCACTGGCAACAATAAGTTTATCTACTGTTAAGGTATGGGTGCCGTCCTGATCTTGATAATCAACCACCACGTTAGCGCCTTGTTTCTTAGCAGCAATAACACGCGCACCTAGACGTAAATCTAAGCCTTGCTCAGTAAAAATCCGATACGCTTCGCGAGAAATATGCAGATCAGGTAAAGGTAAAAAATCTTCCTGAGCTTCTAAAAGTATCGTTTTAACACCTAAACGATTCCAGATGCTGGCAATTTCTAAGCCATTAACGCCCGCCCCAATAATGGCCATTGTATGAGGGAGTTCGTTAATGTTTAAAGCTTGTAAGGAGTCAATGATGTAGTCATTATCAATAGGTGCATAAGGTAATTGAATGGGCGATGAACCCGTCGCAAGAATGATATTTTTAGCATTAATAATCATTGAAGGGCTATTGTCTAGCGGCGTAATCTCAACTTGTTTGGCGCTAAGTAATTTGCCCTTCGCATGAATGCTGTCAATAGCAAGATCTTTAAACGTACTGAGAATATTGTCACCCAACTTGTGGATAATATTATTTTTTCTGGCAATCATGGCAGGCAAATCTAAACTAATATTGTCGACATGAATGCCATGCTGATCGATTTGGTGATGAAGCCGATGGTAAAATTTTGCTGATTCCAGCAAAGTAATGGATGCAATACAACCAGAATTAAGATGAAAGCCGCCCAGCGTTTGTTGCCCTTTTTTATTTTGCCAACTGTCTATGCAGGCGGTTTTTAAGCCTAATTGCGCACAGCGAATAGCACATGAATAACCCGCTGGACCTGCGCCGATAACGATGACATCGTAGTAACTGGAAGGTGTTGAATGGGACGGGTTAGTAGTCATAATTAAATATTAAGTAGTAAATGAGCTGGCGCTTCTAGGCACTCTTTAATAGTGACTAAAAATTGTACGGCTTCCCGTCCGTCTACTAAGCGATGATCGTAGGATAAGGCTAAATACATAATAGGGCGAATGACCATTTGCCCATTTTCTACCACTACTCGCTCTTTGATAGCATGCATTCCTAAGATTGCACATTGTGGAGGATTTAAAATAGGCGTAGACAACATCGAACCAAAAACACCGCCATTGGTGATGGTAAAAGTGCCACCTTTTAAATCGTCATAACTTAAGCTGCCTGCGCGTGCTTTTTCACCAAAGAGCACAATGTTTTTTTCAATCCCAGCAAAATCAAGTTGGTCAGCATCGTGCATGACTGGAACAATTAAACCGCGTGGCGTGCTCACAGCAATACCTAAATCATAATAGCCATGATAAATAATATCTTGCCCATCAATAGACGCATTAATTGCAGGGAATTTTTTTAATGCTTCAATTGACGCTTTTACAAAAAATGACATAAAACCTAGTTTTACATGATGCTTTTCTTCAAATCTTGTTTTGTACTGATTTCTTAAATCAATAACATTTTGCATATTCACCTCGTTAAAGGTGGTTAACATCGCGGCATTTTGTTGCGCTTGCAATAAACGTTCAGCCACTTTTGCGCGCAAACGGGTCATCGGGACACGTTGTTCAGGACGCAAATGTTGCGTGTTGGGCGGTGTAACGTCCAGTAGTGCTGGAGCGGGCGTAATGACGGTTGCTGTTGGCAATACAGTGGCTTGAGTTACTGTGTTGAGGGGCGCGGCTTGGTGTTTTTGTAAATGCTCTAACACATCTGTTTTAGTTAATCTGCCACTTTTACCCGTGCCCGTGATGTCTGCGGGATCAAGCGTATTTTCATTGACCAAGCGACGCACGGAAGGACTTAATGGCACGGCGGCTTGAGGTGTTGCAGCGGCGCTTGGTGCAGCGTTTGTCAGCGTGCCTTCTTGATTGGTTTCAATAATCGCCATCAGAGCGTTATCGGTAACTAAAGCACCTTCGTTGGTTAAAATTTGACTTAAAATGCCAGATTCAGGTGCGGGCACTTCCAGCACGACTTTATCTGTTTCAAGGTCGACAAGATTTTCATTTTTAAGGACAGAATCGCCGACTTTTTTATGCCAAGTGACAACTGTTGCGTCAGCAACGGATTCGGGTAAATGGGGAACGCGTACGTCGATGCTCATGTTATTTTCCTAATGATGTGCCATAAAGCGCGGATTGTACAACCGCTTTTTGTTGTTCTATGTGGACGTGAAAACTACCTACGGCAGGCGATGCAGAACTTTTTCTGCCAGCGTAAGTGACTTGAATAGAGGAAGGCAGGTTATCACTAAAATGATGTCCAGAGTTATACCAAGCCCCTTGATTTTTAGGTTCTTCTTGACACCAAATAAACTCTGTTAAATTAGGATATTTACTAATTTCAGCTTTAAATAATTCTTTAGGAAAGGGATAAAGCTGTTCAATTCTGGCAATTGCTACGTGCGTTAATTCTGTATCACGGCGCGTTTCTAATAAATCGTAATACACTTTGCCCGCACAAAAAACAAGGCGTGTTACTTGATTAGGATCAAGGGGATCAATTTCAGAAATAATGGGTTGAAATTGACCAGAGGTTAAGTCTTCCAAGGTGGACACGGCTAATTTATGCCGTAACAAACTTTTAGGACTCATGATTATCAAAGGTTTACGGTAAGCACGAAGCAGTTGCCGACGTAATAAATGAAATATTTGAGCAGGAGTTGTTGGGGTGCATACTTGCATATTATGTTCAGCACATAATTGTAGATAGCGTTCTAAACGTGCCGAAGAATGCTCAGGACCTTGACCTTCAAAACCATGAGGTAACAACATCACCAAGCCACATAAGCGTCCCCATTTGGTTTCACCAGAGCTTATAAATTGATCAATTAACACTTGTGCACCATTAGCAAAATCGCCAAATTGCGCTTCCCAAATGACTAAGGTATTGGGTGTGGTGGTGCTGTAGCCATATTCAAAACCCAACACTCCAGCTTCAGATAATAAGGAGTCATAAATATACGCTTGCCCTTGTTGGCTATCGAGATTTTTTAAAGGAATGTGGGTGCTAGGGTCATGTTGATTATGCAAAATAGCATGCCGGTGAACAAAGGTGCCACGCCCTACATCTTGCCCTGTTAAGCGGATACTGTGTTTCTCTAATAATAAACTGGCATAGGCCATATTTTCGGCAAAGCCCCAATCTAAAGGCATTGCACCTGCGGCCATTTTACGGCGGTTTTCCATGACTTTCGCAACACGAGGATGCAGCTCAAAGCCATTGGGTAAGCGTTGCATTCGATCATTACAAAATCGCAGATGATCTAAGCTAATGCCAGTGGGGCAGGGTGTATCCCAACTTTTTTTGAGAAACTCTACCCATTGGGTAGCATAAGAATAGGTTTTGCTATCAAGAATGGGGCGCGACACAATCTCGCCAGCATCAAGTAAGTCTTGATAGTTATCTTGCATGCGTTGCACTTCAGCAGCAGTCATGACCTCGTGTTGAATTAATTTCTCAGCATAAATGCGTCGTGCAGTTTTATGACTGCGGATGATTTTATACATCATTGGTTGTGTTGCCGCAGGTTCATCTGCTTCGTTATGACCTAAACGACGATAGCAAACCAAGTCAATCACTACGTCTTTATTAAAGGTCATGCGGTAATCAACAGCGAGTTTAGTAACAAACAATACCGCTTCAGGATCATCGCCATTCACATGAAACACAGGTGCTTGAATCATTCTAGCCACATCAGTGCAATAAGGCGTAGAGCGTGCATCGTGTGGATTACTGGTGGTAAAACCAATTTGATTATTGATGACAATATGAATGGTGCCCCCTGTTGAAAAGGCGCGTGTTTGCGACATATTTAAGGTTTCCATCACAATGCCTTGACCAGCAAAAGCAGCATCGCCATGAATCAACACAGGAATAACCGTAGCTTTGCCCTGTTCACCGGCGCGATCTTGGCGAGCTTTTACCGAGCCTTCAACCACAGGATTTATGATCTCAAGATGCGAAGGATTAAAGGCTAGCGCTAAATGAACTGGCCCGCCTGGTGTGCTAACGTTAGAGGAAAAACCCATGTGATATTTTACATCGCCAGAATTCATGCCCGGCGCTAAGGTGTAATGGCCAGCAAATTCTTCAAATAAACTGGCTGGGCTTTTACCTAAAATATTGATAAGCACATTTAAACGCCCACGATGCGCCATACCAATCACAATCTCTTTCACACCTTTTTCGCCAGAACGTTGGATTAATTCATCTAAAATAGGAATTAAGGCTTCACTACCTTCTAATGAAAAACGTTTTTGTCCCACAAATTTATTTTGTAGGTAGCGCTCAATACCCTCAGCCGCTGTGAGTAATTTTAGCGTCCATTGTTTCTGCTCGTTAGTTAACACAGTCGTAGCTTTGGGATTCTCTAAGCGATTGATAAACCAGCGACGTATTTGGGTGTCGTCAATGTGCATGTATTCCGAACCAATACTGCCACAGTAGACATTTTTAAGATTAGCAAAGATTTTGCGTAATGGCAGTTGCTTAATGGTATGCAACGAGCCGTTATCGAACAGCGTATCCATATCTGGTTCAGATAAACCGTAATACGATAAGTCCATATCGCGTGGAATAGGATTGGTATTGCCTAAAGGGTTAGTGTTAGCAAGTTGATGACCCCGAACACGGTAATGATTGATTAATCTGGCGACGGCAGATTGCTTTTTAACGCTTTCTTCAGTAAAGCCCTGAATTTGCGCAAGTCGATTAGGTGATTTAATGGCTAATTCAGCAAAGCGCTCAATGATGGGGCTATGCGGGGTTTCAAAATGACCATTTTTAGGAAGGTTTTGAAATTGCTGTTGCCAGCTTATTTCAACAGATTCAGGGTCTTCTAAAAAACGTTCATACAAATCTTCGATAAAACTCGCGTTACTGCCATAAAGTGCAGAAGAATCTTGAAAAAATTTAAGCAGTTCGGTCATGGTCTTATCCAGAAGGACTATACAGAAGTAGTTGTTTGGGTTAATTCATATCAATACGCTTGCCATGAAATATGGAGTATTTTGTCACTAAAGGCAAGCAAGAAAACAATGGGTTTATACACTTTTTAATAAAGTTTACTCTGTTTTTTTTTGGGTGTGAGGTAAAGAGTGTATTCATTATTTTAAGCTAAGCTTAATTTCTAGTGCCTGTAAGCGCTCAGGTGTGCCAATATCAGACCAGAAGCCTGGATAATATGTACCACTTACGCGCGCTTGTGCTATGGCTTTATGTAATAGTGGTGCCAATTTATGAATGCCCACAGGAATGCCAGAAAATAATTCAGGCTGATATACACCTATTCCACTAAAAGTAAAACGTGTGTTGTCGGCGGTAGTATGAACGCGGTGCGCGTGCGTTAAACTAAAATCACCTTGTGGATGGTGTGCAGGATTTGGCACTAAAATTAAATGTGCTAAATCATCATTAAGCTTAAGTTGACGTAGTTCTGCGAACGGAAAATCAGTGGCAATATCACTGTTAACCACCAAAAAAGGCCGCTCACCTAATAAAGGCAGCGCGTTGATAATGCCGCCTGCTGTTTCAAGCGCACCTTCACCTTCAGGTGAATAACAAATATGAGCCCCTAATCCTCGACCATCGCCCAAATACTGAGGAATTAAATGCCCCAAATAAGCATAATTAATCACCATCTCGGTAAATCCTGCTGACACTAACTGCATAATAGTGTGTTCAATAAGTGCTTTGCCCGCTACGGATAATAATGGTTTGGGAAGTGTCTCGGTAAGTGGTCGCATTCGTTCGCCTCGACCTGCGGCTAATAGCATCACACGCATCTCTTAGCCTAATTTTGGTTGAATATGTTGAACGAGGAAATGATGA
Source organism: Methylococcaceae bacterium (assembly GCA_007280895.1). GTDB lineage: Bacteria > Pseudomonadota > Gammaproteobacteria > Methylococcales > Methylomonadaceae > Methylovulum. The sequence goes on along the minus strand of QYQN01000060.1, from coordinate 23,281 downwards.
AATTCTGCCAGCTCAGGATAGCGCGCACTGACCTGCACAATATAGTTGAAGGTTCTGGGTAAATCATCAAGATATGTGGATTTCCCATCACGCAAGTGTAAGCGTGAAAAAATGCCCATGACTTTTAAATGCCGCTGCATTCCCATTAAATCAAACCAGCGTGTAAAGTCTTGTGCTGAGCACGTAATCATGTTGGCAGCAACTAAGCGTTGATAGTATTGAAGACACCAATGCTGTACCTGTGCGTCTGGCCAGACAATATAACAATCACGTAATAATGACACTAAATCGTAAGTGATAGGGCCGATCACCGCATCTTGAAAATCAATGACACCCAAAGGTGCGTACGCAGGTAGCATGAGGTTTCTGGAATGATAATCCCGATGCACACAGCAGACTGGCTGGGCTAAAGCAGAAGCCAGTAACTCAGCTTGCAGGTGTTGCCAAAGTTCAGTGGGTATTTCAATGTCCAAGTATTGCGCAAGAAACCAGTCTTCAAATAAAGCCAGTTCTTGGGTTAATAACGCACTATCGTAAAGGGGTAACTGGGCTGTTTGGCTATCAACAGACGATTGTAAAATAAATAAGCTAGCTAACGCGGTCTGATAAAGCGCCTCAACAGAGTTATTATTAAGTTGATCAAGTAAGCAATGCTGACCTAAATCTTCAAGTAACAAAAAGCCCTCAGTTAAGTGTGACTGGTAAATTTCTGGCACATACACCTGCGCGCGTTTAAATAATTCAGCAACATGAATAAAGGGCAGAATATCTTCCTTATCAGGCGGAGCATCCATAACAATAAAGCTACCGTCTGGTGTGAGAATACGAAAATACCGTCTAAAACTAGCATCGCTAGATGCAGGTTCTATGCTGATAACAGTAAGTAATAAATCGTTTTCCAGCCAGTCCATGAGAGTGAGTATTCGAAAATCATTTAATATCATTTGCTTGAATTAATTTTTGGTAGGTGGCTTAAGTAAGTGCAGCGCCAGATAACTTGCTTAGAAATTATAGCAATAACAGTGTGTAGTCATGCGTAGTTTTTGCTTAATTAAGGGTAAGTGAACACAGCGTCATGCGACAAAAAGCACTTTCTTTAAATATTGATAACTTAATGTAGAGCGTGTCGTACTGTCCACCCAAATAGGTGAGTTGATTCTTGGCTTTTTGCCTGACTTTTAGCTATAATATTAATGAAATAATTTTCGTTCTTAAATAAAAAAAGCAAAAATAAGCTCTTAGTTGCTAGAAAAGACAGTACGCTTCTATAAACTCTCGCTCTCGCTCTCGCTCTCGCTCTCGCTCTCGCTCTCGCTCTCGCTCCGCTAAAATTATATTCGGAATAGTTTCGTGCATTAATTTTCTTCGGTTGTCATCAATCTGTAACGTCTTTTAACGTAAGAAAAATGTTTAATCAATATGGGTCGCATTATATGAAAACAAGTATTTATATTTTAATTGGATGGCTAATTTTCTATCCCACCGTAGCATCTGCATATATTGGCCCAGGTTTGGGGGCAGGCGCACTCGCTTCAGTAGTGGGTATTTTGGCGGGTTTTTTTATGCTAATTATTGGGGTAGTGTGGTATCCGATAAAACGTGTGATTAAATATTTTAAGGGTAAAAAGTGAATTATTTGCCGTTGCTTCTATCCATTCCAATTGGCATTTTTTTGGCTGAATTTAGCTTTCGTTTTTTTTTAGGGACATGGTTTAACGCACGTTTAATTAAAATGGCTAATTTACTTCCGACCTTTCTAAGCACAGAAGGGGACGATGCACGTCAGGCACTCATGTTAAGCAGCGGCTTAATGACGATGACATTTGGCTTCATAATGCTTGCCATTTTAATTGCCTTATCAACAATTGCCTATTATCCAGCGTGGCAGTTTGGCTGGGGGACCACAGATAGCTCTTCTTATTTTATTTCATTATCTATTGTTGCAGTGTTGTGGGTAATTTTTAGGCGAATGTTTAAAGGCTCGCAGAAACATGCAGGTTGATAGTGATTACAATTTAATCGAGCGTTTAGTTCATTGGTTAGCACTGGAATTTACTTTTGTACGGGAGCTCAGTTTTGATGTAGAGCGCTTATTTTTTTCCCCTAAACAAAATATAAACGATAAGCAAATATTAGCTTCAGCAGAAGGTGCGGTTTATGTGTGTGGGCTTGCCCGATCTGGCACGACAATTTTGCTTCATATTCTTGATGAAATTAAAGTGTTCCGTTCACAAACTTATCGTGACATGCCTTTTGTTCTTGCCCCAAATTTATGGAAAATGATTACACAACATGATAATTCGCCTGCAATTGCTGAAATGCGTGCACATGGTGATAATCTCATGGTTCACTTTGATAGCCCTGAGGGTTTTGAAGAAGTGTTTTGGCGTACTTTTTCAAAGATAAATTTGGATAAGCAGTGTTTTGATGCTGAAGAGCCTACTTTGGATGCGCTGGAAAATTTTGCTGATTATCGTGCTTTAATTGCGAACCCAAAATCAAGCTTTCCTAATTCCCCTACTTACCGTTATTTATCTAAAAATAATAACAATTTACTCCGTTTAAACATGCTCAGCCGTGACCCGACAGCAACACTGTTATTAGTGTACCGTGACCCCATTGCAACAGCGCGATCACTGTATAACCAGCACCAGCGTTTTTCTACGGCGCATGCGACAGATGATTTTACGCGGCACTATATGAGGTGGCTTGGGCATCATGAGTTTGGACTTGATCACCTGCCGTTTTGTTTTGCTGTGCCAGAAATGGATGCGACTTTAAGCTCAGATAATCCAAATTATTGGCTTAATTATTGGAATGCAGTTTATCTTCACGTTTTGGCGCAAGCTGAGTCTCCTTTTTATTTAGTCAATTATGATGTTTTGTGCCATGAGCCAGAGCTGATGCTTGAGTCTATTTTTTTAGCATTAGATGTTGAGGCAGATGCGAAATCTTTAGCCCTAAATATTAGACCCGCCAGCGCTGAGTCTGCACTACCTGATGAGTTTGAGCCAGACTGGGTGAGGCGTGCTCAACAAACACATCACCAATTGCTCTGTAGCACTAAAAATATCACACCACGTTCACATTAATTAAAGTAAACAATTGTTATGGAAAATATAAAATCTACTGATAACTCATTTGGCTGGCAATTTTGGTTGTGGCTGGGTAGTACAGTATTAGTTGTATTAATCGTTGTGGTAACTAGTGTGGCGTGGCTGACCCGTCATGCGGTGATGGCTGGCCCTAGATTAACGGAAGCGCAGTCGCAAATAATTTTGGAGGTAGCCGCATTCCCTGCAAAAGTTAAAGCAGCCGTTGTTGAGCTATATCAATTAATTGATGATGATCCAGGCGCGTTGCTTATGGACAAGCAGGTGACGGAACAACCTAGCTGGGTTCGTCGTTTTCCAGCACCTGAAGATTCAGGGTATTTATTATTTTCAGGCGTGGATGCAACCGCTAAGCAAAGTGTAGTCAAGCTGCTTCGAATTGCTGATGGTGTCGAGATGGCACGTTGGCAACCTGATTTGCTTGCCATTAATAATCAAATAACTGATAAGAAAAGAGTACTCAAGGGCCGTTACCTCTATATAAGACCAACACATCCTATTTTGTTAAAGAATGGCGATATTGTTTTTAATACTGGCAACTCTTTAGTTAGGCAAAACAGGTGTCCTGCAAAACCAATTTGGGTGTTGGATGAGATCGTACATCATTCTAATGAGCTGGATGAGCATGGCGAGTCTGTGTGGGCGCCTTCTGTTTCAGAAGAGGGATTTCCTGAGAATAAGTGGTTAAAGAATTTTATTCGGGATGATGCCTTAGGTCATTTTTCACTAGCAGGTAAGTTACTTGAGCGACGCTCCTTTGCCAGCATTCTTATTGATAATGGATTGGGAGCATTATTGCTGGGAACCTCAGGAATGGCTGATAATGGTGATCCTATTCACATGAATCAAATTAAGGTGGCGCATTCCGATTCTCGTTACTGGCGGCGTGGTGATTTATTGATTTCAACCCGTCATTTAAGTACGTTATTTTTATATCGTCCGTCAACCAATAAGATACTCTGGCATCAAACAGGGCCCTGGATGAATCAGCATTCGGTGGATTTTATCGATGCTCAGCGTATTTCAGTATTTAGTAATAATGTGGTTTCTGGCGCACCTAATAAAGAGCATTCTTTTTTAAAGAAAAATGATATTAATCGCGTGTATGTTTTTGACTTTGAAACCAATCAAGTTTCCCAGCCTTATGAAAAACTGTTAGCCGAAGCTAAGCCAATGACCTTGACCGAAGGGCGAGCGCAGCTGTTACCAGACGGAGGCTTATTTATTGAAGAAACAAATTATGGTCGTCAACTTCGTTTTACAAAAGATAAATTACTGTGGTCGCGAGTTAATGATTATGATGATAAACGGATTGGTGCAGTGTCATGGAGTCGCTATCTGACTGCTGAAGAAGCCAGTGAGCCATTAAAAGCATTAGCCGCAATGCAGTGTAATTAATGTTTCATTCTTAACGTGCGTTTAATATCAAATATTAGTTGGGCAAAGAATTCTTGCTTAATTACTTGTCTTGATAGCATTTTTTACAACAGAAAAACATCAAATCAATGCTAGCGTGCTCTACTTATAAAACTGGTTTGCTGTGTTGGAGTAACGCGCTTGTGCTGTCTCACACGAAATAAATCTGTGCAACGTAAGCGGCTTACAGTTTATAAATAACTGTTTAGGCTGTGGCAGAAGGATACAGTGGCAATTTGTCATATTTTATAAGCACTTAACTAAGGATACTATAAGGGTTCTTATCAAATTACCTACTAAAGGGACAAGTTTTTTACGGTTAATGGGCTTACCATTAGCCGTTTTTTTTTGCTACGTTGTTTGTTTTACGCGCTTAAGCTAAGCGTCTTGAGTTGTCGGTAATGTGTCACTAGAATTAGTTATTAGGGCTTATTTTGCTGTAGAATGCGTGTTTAGCGTGTCCTTCGATTCATGATTTGTTACGTTACTCACTGATACCCCCTATGCTTCGTCGACTATTTATAATTTTTTTACCCTCACTTAGTACGTCTGTAAGTTTGGCCAATCCTCCTGTATGGTCATGTCAACAGAATAACAAAACGAATGACTGGGTGTGTGGCGAAGGCGAGTCAATGCACTCAACGGCTTTATTGATGCAACCAACTGCCACCACGCCGTCTACAATCTCTGCACCATTAGCTCAAGAAATTAGCCCTAATCCTAAGCTATTGCCAACCGTTACAGACACTCACGCTAACAACACTGTTGCTGCTTCTCCTGCTGAACCTAACGCCGTGGATTTGTCACCGCCCGCATTTCCTGATACAGACCCTGAACTTAATACGCCAGACACGGATTGGCACGTGTTTGCACCATCTTTTAGTGCCCCGCAAGAACATATTTTTACATTATTAAACGCTCAATTTGCACACGACCCTTGGGGCAGTTGTTTGTCCTCTAAAGGCACGCAACGCAGCTGGAGTCCGCATAATAAAGAACTGCGCAATAAAGCCTCTTTAGACGTTAAATCTAATTACTCCGAAATTTTTGATAATGAAATAGGCGTGTATTCTGGGCAAGTTGAAATGCATCGCGCTGATCAACACGCTAAAGCCAATCATGCAAATTATGACAGTATTTCTCAAACCTTAAACTTACAAGGGAATGTCTATTACAGTGAGGATGAGTTAGCGTTACACAGTGACTCTGCGCAGTTAAAATTAACGTCTGATCAAGCTAAAATTCGTGAAACCTTATTTATCTATCCAGCCGCACCGTTGCGCGGTCGGGCTAAAGCGATTTTTCGTGATAATAAATATTTATCGCATTATCAGGATGTGAGTTATACCAGTTGTAAACCTGGCAACCAAGATTGGGTATTGCATGCAGGTGAGTTAAAACTTAATAAGCAAACAGGCAAGGGTTCTGCTAAAAACACCTGGCTTGAGTTCAAAGGCGTGCCAGTATTTTATTCACCATACATGGCGTTTCCCGTTGATAACCGCCGTTTATCTGGGTTTCTTTCGCCCTCTTTTGGCAACACAAGCAATGGTGGTTTTACTACGTCAACGCCCTATTATTGGAATTTAGCACCCAATTACGATGCTGTATTAAACCCACGATATTTTACTAAACGAGGTATATTATTGGCGGGTGATCTACGCTATCTAACCCAACAATCTCATGGCTTAGCAAGTATTGAATACATGCCCGATGATGAGCTTAAACACACCGACCGTTATTTAGCGTCGTTAAATCATAGCACACAGTTTTCACCGTATATTCAGGCCAATTTAGATGTCAATCAAGTGTCTGATAAAGGCTATTTTACTGAGCTAGGGAATGCCTTGAGTTACCCAAATTTCAGTTTTCTTAAAAGTCAGGCGGATGTCAATTATCTTAAGGAAGGTGTAGAACTCACCGCTCGAGTAGAAAGCTATCAAACCATTGACCCGACCTTAAGTAGCGCACAAATTCCGTATCGCCGTTTACCGCAAATAAATTTAACTGTAAATCGCTCGTTGACAAACCAAATGCTCCCCATTGATGCGGCGCTGCAAACAGAGTCGGTGTATTTTCAACATGATGATTTAGTCAATGGGCAACGGTTTACTATCAAGCCATCGTTGAGCGTGCCCTTACAAACCAGCAGCGCATATTTAACGCCAAAAGTTTCAGTAAACTATACGCAGTATCTACTTAATAGCCCCACGTCTGAATTAGCCGCCGATGTTTCCAGAGTCTTGCCAAGCGTCTCCGCCGATGCAGGCACTTTCTTTGAGCGTGACCTTAGCCTAAGTAATAAACGTTTTTTACACACGATAGAGCCAAGGTTGTTTTATCTGTACATTCCAAAAGTTGATCAGAGCCAAATTCCTATCTTTGATACGTCTGTTTATGACTTTTGGTATAGCAGCATGTTTAGAGAAAATAGATTTAGTGGCTCAGACCGAATACAAGATGCCAATCAAATCACGACAGCCTTAAGCTCAAGCTTGATTGATCCGGTCACTGGCTTAGAGCGTTTAAAACTAAGTGTGGGTGAGATTTTTTATTTTCGTAATCGCGACGTAACCTTATGCGGAGATTATCCCTCAAGCTTATGCGCAATCAGTCCAAAAGAGACAGCTACATCGTCGCCGTTAGTGACTGAATTAAGCAGTCAACTCACCGACAAAGTATCGATTGACACGGGGGTACAATGGGATCCTCACAGCAATGCTATCGTGCGTGGTAAGCTTGGTATGCATTATGTGGATCAAGCAGGAAAAATTATTAACATGGGCTATTTATACCGACAAGCGCCGTTAATTCCAGATCAAACCAATGATATTACGCAAAGTGATTTTTCCGTGCGTTGGCTTATTTACGATAATTGGTATGCGGTTGGGCGTTGGCAGTATTCTTGGTTATATAATAAAACGCAAGATGGATTTTTGGGGTTAGAAAAAGAAAATTGTTGTTGGCGTTTCCGTGTTATTGGACGACGTTATTTAAGCAGTATCAACCAATTTACGGGTGACCCAGCACTGCTTACTAATCCTCTTGAAGGAAATTTACTCACGGGTATTTTCTTTCAAATTGAATTAAAAGGCTTAACAGGTATTGGCGAGAAGCTAGATGCCTTTTTTGAAAAAAGTATATATGGGTATCGGAAACCAACAACATGATGAAGAATAACGTGATTAAAAAAATGCTTAGGGCACTATTAATGTGCTGTGGTTTGCTTAGCTTTGCGACCATCGCCGAAGTATTAGATCGTATGGTGGCGGTAGTAGAAGACGATGTGATTTTAGAAAGCGAATTAAATCTTGAAGTCGCCACCATTATTCAACGTATGCAAGCAAGTAAGGCACAATTACCGCCAGAAGCTATGTTGCGTAAGCAAGTGCTTGAAAAGTTAATTATGGATAAATTGCAACGCTTAATGGCAGAAAAAGCAGGCATTACGGTCAGTGAGGAAATGTTAACAACGTCAGCCCTTGAAATCGCAGAACGTAACCACTTAAGTTTGGAACAATTTCGCGCTGAATTACAAAACCAAGGCATGTCTTACAAAGCATTCTTAGATAATATGCGTAATGAAATTATCATTAATCAACTGCGTGGACGTGAATTAGGTGGACGTATTAAGGTAACTGATCGTGAAGTTGATCATTATCTTGAAACTGAAGGTAAAGTGGGCAGCGAAGATATTAACTATCGTTTGGGTCATATTTTAGTTGCGGTTCGCGAGGGCGCCTCAGCAACGGATATTAAAAAAGCTCAAGCAAAGGTTGATCAAGTGCTTGAAAAATTGCGCGAAGGTCAAGACTTTGGCAAATTAGCGATGAGTTATTCAGATGATGCAAACGCTTTAAAAGGCGGGGATTTGGGCTGGCGAGCACTACGAGATATTCCTTCTTTATTTAGTGAAGGCATTACCCGTATGCAAGAAGGACAGGTTGCCGATGCCATCAGAAGCCCTAGTGGTTTTCATATTATTAAAATGTTAGCGATTAAAGGCGTTGACAGTCATACCATTACCAAAACAAAAGTGCGTCATATTTTAATCAAAACTAATGAATTAATTGATGACACTGAAGCCAGTAAACGCTTGCTTGAGTTAAAAAAACGCATTCAAGACGGTGATGATTTTGCTGTTTTAGCGCGCTCACATTCAGATGATAAAGGCACTGCAATAAAAGGTGGGTCTTTAGACTGGGTCTCGCCAGGTGATTTAGTAAAACCCTTTGAAGAAGCCATGAATGCGCTGAGTCTTGGGCAAATGAGTGAGCCAGTGCAAACGCAATTTGGTTGGCATTTGATTCAAGTCAACGAGCGAGAAAAGAAAGACAACAGTGTCGAGTACCGGAAAAATCAGGTGCGCGAAGCCATTAGAAAACGAAAAATTGAAGAAGAAACAGAGCTTTGGATGCGTCGTTTACGTGATGAAGCGTATGTTGAAATTATAGAAAGTCGCGTTTAATTTATCCACGACAGAGCCAACGCCTGTCGTGATTACTTGTATCAAGAACGTATGTCTTTAAGGCAATGATCATGATACTAACCTGTGGTTTGATTATTTTTGATTTATTTTTTTAATGAACAACAGTCAGCACAACGTTACTGAAAACATAGCCTCTGAGAGTGATTTAATTGCACAATTAGCAGAGATATTGGCGGCAAAGCTTGCGAACACTCATCATGATTTGCTGGCTCGCTTAGTAGCAACACTTAATATTGATTATTTAACCTGTGCCGCAGCGTTATTGCACCTTCTTGAACAGCAACCAGGTGTGTTATTGGCAACTGAGCCATGCATCGAACAACATAATACCTCTCTGCATAGTGATAAAAACGCCTCAACGCACATTAAAATGGTTCGCTATCGCTTAGATATTGGTATCTATCATCAGGTGACTGTGGATGAAATTAAGCGCGTATTGATTGAAGAATCAGGCGTAGATAAAAATAATATCAATAATGTATCCATTCGACATTTATACACACTGATCGAATTACCTGATGCGATGCCAATGGATATTTTTCATCATTTAAAAACGGTCGAGATTAACCAGCAAAAGTTAGCTATCAGACGCGTAAAAGTTAGAAATAAAAAACGTGGGTTTATGCAGCGTCGTAAAAAACCAGCTAGCTCAACAACACCTTCTGAAAATTAAGACATCAGTTAAAGGTAGTTATTTTCCAAGATGCCAGTGTGCTTCTTAATTATGCAGTAATTGTGTTAACCATGACTTTATGAATAAAACTATTAATTATATCGATACCCCTGAAAAATTATCCCAGCTGTGTCAGCAAATTCGCAGGGAATCTTGGTTGGCTTTAGACACTGAGTTCTTACGAGAGAAAACGTATTATCCTAAGTTTTGTTTACTGCAAATGGCAACGCCAGAATGGGTGGTGTGTGTTGATCCCTTAGCATTAACAGACCTGAGTGAATTATTTGAAGCTATTTATCGACCTGATTTAATTAAAGTATTTCATTCCTGTCGACAAGATTTAGAAATTTTTTATCAAATTACTGGCAAACTGCCTACGCCGATCTTCGATACCCAAGTGGCGGCACCTTTGCTAGGTTTTCAAGATAATCCAGGCTATGCCATGATGGTGTCAACCTTACTCAACATCAATTTAAATAAAGCCCACACCCGTGCAGATTGGAGCCAACGTCCGTTAACCCCAGAGCAAATAGAATATGCGGCGGATGATGTCATTTATTTATGTCAGATTTATCAGCACGTGATCGCTAAATTAGCTGAATTAGGCCGTTCTACTTGGCTAGCCAATGATTTTTTAGAATTATCCAATCCAGAAATTTATCATGTTCATCCTGAGCAAGCGTGGCTAAAAATTAAAGGCAAGAATAAATTAACAGGACGACAATTATCGGTCATGCAAGCACTTGCCATGTGGCGCGAAACGCAAGCACAAGAAGACAATCGTCCTAAAACATGGCTGTTGCGTGATGAAATGTTATTGGATATTGCTAAATTACAACCTGAAACACTCCCAGACTTGGCAAACATTCGTGGTATCAGCGAACGTATTGTTAATCGACACGGGCGTGTTTTATGTCAACTGATTGCTGACGCCAAGCAACGCTTGCCCATTCCTTTAAACGAAAAAGATCGTGCTTTTAAAAAGAATCAACAGCAAGAAGCCATTTTAGATATTTTAACGGCGTGGGTACGTATTAGAGCAGAAGAAAATGCACTCAATCCCAGTATCTTAGCAACGCGTAAAGAATTAGAAATATTACTTATGGAAGCAGATGAAAGCTGTCCGTTACTGCATGGCTGGCGTTACAGCATGGCAGGCAGAGAATTAGTCGGTTTATTAAGCGGTGAATTAGCCCTGAGCATTCAGGAGAACACCTTAAAAATTATTGCGGTAACACAATAAGCTTAAATCCTGCTGCTGTTGGACACCTAGACGAGTCTTTAGCAAACAGTACTAAGTTTAATTATTCACCTTGTTCCCATATTACCCATAGGTCGCAATAGGCGATAGCCGTATTGCGACGCTTTGTGGCTCACCATTTGGTGCGCTACCTCCTACCTCCATGCAGTCGTATCGCCTAGTGCTCCCCATTTACATTATTAGCTGTCTAGTCTGTGTCGGTTTGTCAACCAAGTCATAATGAGAAAAGCAGGGAGTCTACACCAAGGCTTAACTGGACTTGCACTATTGGTTTTATAAGGAATACTAAAAAAATCGCCTAAGCGGCGAGTGCAATGTGATAGGGCTTATTTGTTTTTTTGCCATATAAAATGACACGGCAGGCATGTTTGTCTGCACAGATAAACTGGAGAATACATACCATGAAACCAACATTACCGCAGCTTATGCTCTTTACTGTGGTGTTTTCTCAGCTGGGCTACGCTGAGGAAATTCCTGCTCTTCCCAGCACTAAAGCAGAACTGAAAACACTATCCAATCAGTTTTGGTGGCCTGATCGCTTAGATTTAACCCCGCTTCGTCAACACGCAGCTGAATCCAATCCCATGGACAGCACGTTTAATTATGCTAAAGAGTTTAAGAAACTTGATTTGAAGGCGGTGAAGGCAGACATTGAAAAGTTAATGAAAACATCACAAGACTGGTGGCCAGCTGATTACGGACACTATGGACCATTTTTTATTCGGATGGCTTGGCACAGTGCCGGAACATATCGCGTTGCTGATGGCCGTGGCGGTGCAGGGGGTGGTCAGCAGCGTTTTGAAGCACTCAATAGTTGGCCTGATAATACTAACCTCGATAAAGCACGTCGCTTGCTTTGGCCTGTTAAAAGTAAATACGGCAGTAAAATTTCTTGGGCAGATTTAATGGTGCTGACCGGTAACGTAGCGTTGGAATCAATGGGTTTCAAAACCTTTGGCTTTGCGGGCGGACGCACCGACGATTGGGAAGCAGATTTAGTTTATTGGGGGCCTGAGAAAAAATGGCTTGCAGACGGACGCTACCAAGCAGATCGTAACTTAGATAAACCACTTGCCGCTGTGCAGATGGGGCTTATCTATGTGAATCCTGAAGGATCCAATGGCAATCATGATCCCATGGCTGCGGCAAAAGATATTCGCGAAACCTTTGCTCGTATGGCAATGAATGATGAAGAAACACTTGCTTTAATCGCTGGTGGACATACTTTTGGTAAGGCGCATGGCAATGGCGATCCCAGCAAATGCATAGGACCTGAACCAGCCGCTGCTGGCATCGAAGAGCAGGGCTTAGGGTGGAAAAATAAATGTGGTAAAGGCAATAGAGCCGACACTATTACGAGTGGCTTAGAAGGTGCTTGGAGTGCTAATCCAACACAATGGACGCACCAATATCTTAGCAATTTATTTGCTTACGAATGGGTCAAGACTAAAAGTCCTGCAGGGGCTACTCAGTGGATTCCAAAGGATAATGCCGCCATAAACGTAGTGCCTGATGCGCACGACACCATTAAACGTCATCCGCCCATCATGTTTACCACGGATATTGCCCTTAAAGTTGATCCCAGTTACGAAAAAATTTCCAAACGTTTTTTGGCCAACCCAAAAGAATTTGAGCTCAGTTTTGCAAAAGCATGGTTTAAACTGACTCATCGCGACATGGGACCTAGCACACGTTATTTAGGCAGTGATGTACCCAAACAAGCACTTATTTGGCAAGACCCCATTCCTGCCGTGAATCATAACTTAATAAATGCTAAGGACATTGACTCGCTTAAACAAAAAATTCTTAAATCAGGGTTGACCCGTTCAGAGTTAATTCGTACTGCATGGGCTTCAGCGGCATCTTTCCGTGGCACAGATATGCGTGGAGGCGCGAATGGTGCACGTGTTCGCCTAGCGCCAGCAAAGGCTTGGCCAGTCAATAACCCTAAAGAGCTAGCTAAAGTACTGGCACATTTAGAGGCTATTCAGCAAAGCTTTAATGGCACGCAGTCAAAAGGGGCAACGGCTAAACAAGTATCACTGGCAGATTTAATTGTGTTAAGTGGTACGGCAGCCGTTGAGGAAGCAGCTAAAGCGGCTGGACTGAATGTAAATGTTCCCTTTGTGCCAGGTCGCATGGACGCAACAGAAGAGCAAACTGATGTAAAGGGTTATGCTGTTCTTGAACCTAAAACAGATGCCTTTCGTAATTATTACGCTGAAGGCAATTGGCTCTCACCAACGGAAGCACTCGTCGACAAAGCCAATCTGCTAACCCTGAGTGTTCCTGAAATGACGGTTCTGGTGGGCGGTATGCGCGTTTTAGGTGCCAACGCAGAAGCGTCCAGTGCAGGCGTTTTAACCACTAAAGTTGGTGTGTTAAGTAATGATTTTTTCATCAATTTGCTAGACATGTCCACGCAATGGCAGAAATCTACCCGTACTGAAGGGCTGTATGAGGGCAGTGATCGGCACTCAGGAGCTATTAAATGGACAGCAACATCGGTTGATTTAATCTTCGGTTCGCACTCTGAACTTCGAGCCATTGCAGAAGTGTACGCGGCTGAAGACGGTAAACAGAAATTCGTGACTGATTTTGTGAATGCGTGGGTAAAAGTGATGATGCTAGATCGCTTTGATCTTAAATAATTAGGATAATAATTCTTTCTGATTCATCGCACCACAGCACTGAAGCCTGTCAATGACAGTGCTTCAGTGCTGACATGGTAAATCAATGTCAGGCACGTGTTGGCCAGTCGTTGTTTTTATCCACCTTGTCCTCAAATAGACTGTAAGCAAGTTTTAATTTTAGCGACACACTCACCCAGCCTTAGCGTCTGTTCTTTTTTGCAATCAGCGCTTCCTTAGAAGCAAGCTAGAGGACTTCCCTTCACACCCTAATACAAGAGCAATGTCACAGACATTCAGAGCAATCGGCAGTCTACCTTCTGCAACTTAGCGATTGTTTGCACACATTCAGGTTTGTTTATTCTGCTACAATAGCCCTCGTTTAAATCAATCTTCAAAATACTTTTTTAAAAAAAATGGTTAATGAGTCATTGATCTAACATTAAAACCCACTCAAGGGGCTTAGCTTCAAACCTCTTTTATTTTCTAAACTTTTATTACCAGCAGAACTCTCAGTGGATTTAAATCATATCAGAAATTTTTCTATTATTGCTCATATTGATCATGGCAAATCAACCTTAGCAGACCGTTTTATTCAACTGTGTGGGGGCTTAAGTGAACGCGAGATGTCTGCGCAAGTGCTTGATTCTATGGATATTGAGCGAGAGCGTGGGATTACCATCAAAGCACAAAGCGTCACCTTAGATTTTAAAGCAAAAAATGGAGAAATCTATCAGCTCAATTTTATTGATACCCCAGGTCATGTGGATTTTTCTTATGAAGTGTCACGTTCATTAGCCGCTTGTGAAGGTGCTTTATTGGTGGTTGATGCGGCACAAGGCGTGGAAGCCCAAAGCGTGGCAAATTGTTACACTGCAATTGAGCAAGGCTTAGAAGTGGTGCCCGTGTTAAATAAAATTGATTTACCGTCGGCAGAACCTGAACGCGTTCAATCTGAAATTGAAGAAGTCATTGGTATTCCAGCCGATGAAGCCTTAATGATTAGTGCTAAAACAGGGCTTGGAGTTTTAGATGTGTTAGAGCAATTGGTCATCAAAATCCCGCCGCCCGTTGGTAATCTTGACGGCCCCTTGCAAGCGTTGATTATTGATTCATGGTTTGATAGTTATTTGGGCGTGGTGTCCTTAATTCGAATTATGCATGGCAGCGTGCGTCGTAAACAAAAGATTACGATAATGTCGACCGGAAAATCCTTCATCGTAGAAAAAGTGGGCGTGTTCACCCCAAAGCGTTTAGAAAAAGAGTTCTTAAACACGGGAGAAGTAGGGTTTTTAGTCGCGGGTATAAAAGATATTTTTGGTGCCCCCGTTGGCGACACCATCACCTGGACGGATCGTCCAGCGCTTGAGCCATTAACGGGTTTTCAACGTGTCCAACCACGCGTATTTGCAGGACTTTATCCAGTAAGTTCAGATAACTATGAAGATTTGCGTGAAGCCTTAAACAAACTCAATTTAAACGATGCCGCGTTGCAATTTGAACCAGAGTCCTCACAAGCCTTAGGGTTTGGTTTTCGCTGTGGATTTTTAGGGATGTTGCACATGGAAATCGTTCAAGAACGTTTGGAGCGTGAATACGATGTTGATTTAATAACCACCGCCCCCACAGTTATTTATGAAGTGATCACCCATAACAACGACGTGTTAATGGTGGATAATCCTGCAAAACTTCCCGACATTAGTACGATAAAAGTTATTCGTGAACCCATTATTCAAGCCAATATTTTGGTGCCAGAGACCTATTTAGGTAATGTCATCACCTTGTGTATTGAAAAACGTGGCGTGCAAAAAGACATGCAGTTTGCTGGACGGCAGGTCTCTTTACGTTACGAAATGCCACTAAGTGAAGTTGTTTTAGACTTTTTTGATCGTTTAAAATCAGTGAGTCGTGGGTTTGCTTCGTTTGATTACGAATTTTTGCGTTTTCAAGAGGCGGATTTAGTTAAATTGGATGTGTTAATTAATAATGACAAAGTCGATGCCTTATCAAGCATTGTTCATCGCGATATGAGCCAAAATCGTGGTCGTGATTTAGTTGAAAAAATGAAAGATTTAATTCCACGACAAATGTACGAAGTGGCCATACAGGCCGCCATTGGTGCTAAAATTATTTCACGTTCAACAGTTAAAGCGATGCGTAAAAACGTGATTGCAAAATGTTATGGCGGTGATATTAGTCGTAAGAAAAAACTACTAGAAAAACAAAAAGCAGGTAAAAAACGGATGAAACAGGTGGGAAATATCGAAATTCCACAAGAAGCGTTTTTGGCTGTGTTACAGCTTAACAAAGAATAAATTTACTGTGTCAACACAGGTAATCCAATTTTCAACTCTTATCACTACACAATTATGGATTTTGATTTCGCATTTTTTTTATTTATCGCTACCGTTGTAACAGGGACTGTTTGGGGAGGTTATTTAGTTTTTTTAAAAACACAAGGAAAGGTATTTGACGAAGCTGAAGAGCCTTGGCTGGTTGAATATGCGCGATCGTTTTTCCCCATTGTGTTAATTGTTTTACTGTTACGGTCTTTTTTGGCAGAACCTTTTCGTATTCCCTCAGGGTCAATGATGCCTACTCTACTGGTGGGGGATTTTATTTTAGTCAATAAATTTACCTACGGCATTCGTTTACCCGTGCTTAATAAAAAAATTCTGTCCTTAAATGAACCGCAGCGTGGTGACATTGTTGTTTTTAGGTACCCAAAAGATCCCAGTGTTGATTATATTAAGCGCCTGATTGGTCTGCCAGGCGATAAAATCGTATATCAAAATAAACGCTTATATGTTAACGACACACCTGTAAATTATGCGTCACTGGGCATTTATCAAGGCGTTGGGCAAGGTCAAGACATGACCGGAGCTGAACGTTTAAAAGAAAATCTTGTCGGTATTGAACATGACATTTTAGTCAGACCCGATGCGCTGTCAGCAGAGGGCGTTTATACCGTTCCTGAAGGCAGCTATTTCATGATGGGTGATAATCGTGATAACAGTAACGATGGGCGTTATTGGGGGTTTGTGCCAGAACAAAACTTAGTTGGTAAAGCCTTTTTTATTTGGATGAGTTGGGATATGCAGCATAAAGGCATTGGTTTTGATCGTATCGGAACCAGACTTCATTAAGTGTCCTCCACAATAATTAGCCGCTAAGCGTGCTTGGTAACAAAACGAGTAAACATAAAAAATCTGTTAGCGATCTATTCGCTAATGCATAATTAAAAATATCAGGGGGTAATGAGTTAATAATGACATCAAGGCAAGAGTTAGTGACAAGTAAATCGGAATTATTGTCTAAAAAATTGGGCTTAACATTTAATGATCCAAAGCTATTTATTGCAGCGTTAACGCATCGGAGCGCAAGTTCAAATAATAATGAGCGCTTAGAGTTCTTGGGTGATTCAATTCTTGGCTTTGTGATTGCGCAAAAATTATTTGATGCCTTTCCCGTCGCTAGCGAAGGTGCGTTAAGTCGGTTGCGAGCTAGTCTAGTTAATGAAGCAACCTTGGCAGAATTAGCCAGAAAATACCAGTTGGGCGAGGCCTTAGTGCTGGGCTCAGGAGAATTAAAAAGTGGTGGCTTTCGCCGCGACTCCATCTTATCAGACGCTATGGAAGCACTGATGGGTGCCTTGTATAAAGATCAGGGCTTCGCCGCCTGCCAAGAATGGATTGTTTTTTTATTTGCTGATAAATTGCAAAATTTATCGTTAACACATGGCGAAAAAGATCCTAAAACACGTTTGCAAGAACTCATGCAAGCACAAAAAAAAGACTTGCCTGATTATGAATTATTAACCATGTCTGGACCCTCCCATGAGCAAACCTTTAAGGTTAAATGCACCGTGACGATGATTGAAGACGTGAGTTATGGGCAAGGTATTTCAAGAAAAAAAGCAGAACAGTCTGCCGCCGAGCAAATGCTTGCGTTGCTCTCAACTAAGGATACTCAATGAATTGTGGCTACGTCGCCTTAATTGGCCGACCTAATGTTGGTAAATCAACATTAATGAATCACTTGCTTAAACAAAAAATTAGCATTACCTCACGTAAACCACAAACAACGCGGCACCGTATTGTGGGCATTAACACCACGCCAGCAGGGCAAGCCATTTATTTAGACACGCCTGGCATGCACGACAATCAAAAACGCGCCTTAAATCGTCATTTAAATCGAACCGCAGAAACGACCTTATTGGGTGTCGATGTGATTGTTTGGATAATCGATGGCTTTTCTTGGCATAGCTATGATGATGTTATCTTTAAAAAGCTAGAGGAGGCAGGTTTACCCGTGATTCTTGCAGTAAATAAAGTGGATAAAGTGAAAGATAAGGATGTTATTTTAAGTTTTTTTGATGCGGCACAGCACCGTTTTCCCTTCGCACAACTGATTCCAATTTCTGCCTTACGTGGTATCAACCTTGAAAAACTAGAAGAACTTATTTTTGAACTACTCCCTGAAAACCCACTGATTTTTCCTGAAGATCAAGTAACCGATCGTCCGCAACGGTTTTTAGCCGCAGAAATTGTTCGTGAAAAGTTAACACGCAGGCTCGGTGCAGAATTACCTTATGAATTAACAGTTGAAATCGAGCGTTATGAAGAGCTTGAAACAATCACCAAAATTTACGCCATTATTTGGGTAGAGCGTGATACGCAAAAAAATATTGTGATTGGTAAAGATGGCGAGATGCTTAAAAAAGTAGGGACTGATGCTCGTCTTGATATTGAGCGAATGATTGGTCAAAAAGTTTTTATTCAGCTTTGGGTCAAGGTAAAAAGAGGCTGGTCTGATAACGAAAGAGCTTTGCAAAGTTTAGGATTTAATGACTGAACAACGAGTATTTTTACAACCTGCCTTTATCTTGCAGCGTAGAAATTATCGTGAAACCAGCGTGCTTTTGGACGTATTAACCCAAGATTTTGGTAGAATTCCGTTAGTCGCTAACGGAGTTAGAAAACTAAAATCTAACAACGCAGGAATATTACAGCCGTTTCATTTGCTATCAATATCTTGGGCAGGCAAGGCAGAATTAAAAACGCTAACCCATGTTGAAATGCGCAATAACAGCCCAGTTGTCAATGGCTTGGCTGTTTACAGTGCCTTTTATATGAATGAATTACTCAGTATTTTTCTGCATCAATACGACCCGCATCCAGACGTGTTTACCACATATTATAAGTGCTTGTTGTGTTTAACAAACCACGCTTCACTGGAAAGAGTGTTGCGAATTTTTGAATACCAACTGCTCGTGCATACGGGTTATGGCTTAGCCTTAGAATACGAAACAGCAACACAGCAGGCGTTACAAGCAACCAAAAAATACCGTTTTAGTAAAGAACATGGATTGCTAGAATCAGTGCATGGCAATATCAGCGGCGCTGCGTTGCACGCACTAAAAAAACAACACTTAACTGATGCGCGAATGTTACTGGAAGCAAAGTTATTTATGCGCTCGGTTATCGATAGTCATCTGCAAGGGCGCACCTTGAAAAGTCGTGAAGTGATTAAGCAAATTTATAAAAAGAGTACAAAATGAATAAATTAGAAGTGTTATTAGGCGTTAATATTGATCATGTGGCAACCTTAAGGCAAGCAAGAAAAACCACTTATCCCAATGTACTTGATGCCGCATTATTAGCCGAGCAGGCGGGTGCTGATGGTATTACCGCCCATTTAAGAGAAGATCGTCGACACATCCAAGACCACGATATCTTGGTGCTAAAAGAACGCATAGCAACCCGTCTTAATTTAGAAATGGCGGTCACAGATAGCATGTTAGCCTTTGCTGATAAAGTACGACCACATGCCTGTTGTTTAGTACCAGAAAAGCGCGAAGAACTCACTACCGAAGGCGGCTTAGATGTTATTTCTGGAGGCAGTCGATTACACAGTGCATGTGATTTTTTAGCAGACATTGGCATTCACGTGTCACTGTTTATTGATCCTGATTTAGCACAAATTGATGCCGCAATAAAAGCCCGTGTGCCCGTGATTGAATTGCATACAGGCTGTTATGCAGAAGCACTAACTCCTCAACAGCGCGCGCTAGAATTAGCACGCTTACAAACCGCAGCACGTTATGCGCATGCAGCAGGACTGCAAGTCAATGCAGGGCATGGCTTAACTATGCTAAATGTACAAGCAATTTGCGCCATACCAGAAATTGTAGAATTAAATATTGGTCATTCAATTATTGCCCAAGCACTTTTTTTAGGCATGTTTAACGCGGTCAAGGAGCTAAAGCAGCTAATTCTTAAGGCTAGATAACTACGCTGATGGAGAAGAAGGGCACACCCTTTGGGTCACCCAGAGCTTGTAGGGGAAACTATCAACCACCTTGCGAGTGCAATACGCCTAGCGGCTATTGCACCCAATAAAGCTATCAAAATAATGACTTGTGTACAGTCTTATTTGTCAAAGAAGGAAATAAAGCACGCACCTCGCAACAAAAATATAAGCTAAAACATTACTCGTTATACACACCAAAACTCATGATGCGTTGATAGCGAGCTTCAAGTATTGTGTCGATAGAATCCTGTTTAAGCTCATTCAAATGGCGGACTAACGTTTCCTTTAAGTTCTCAGCAATAATTTTAAAGTCACGATGCCCACCGCCTAAAGGTTCGCGGACAACTTCATCAAGAAAACCTTGTTCACGAATACGATCAGACGTAATGCCCATTGCCTCGGCCGCTAATTGCGCTTTATCAGCACTTTTCCACAAAATGGAAGCACAGCCTTCGGGAGAAATAACCGAATAGGTGCTGTATTCCAACATGATTAAACGATCACCCACACCAATGGCTAAGGCTCCACCAGAGCCACCTTCGCCAATAATAGTGCAGATAATAGGTGTTTTAAGTTGTGCCATTTCAAATAAGTTTTTGGCAATAGCCTCGCTTTGCCCACGCTCTTCAGCACCAATACCAGGGTAAGCACCTGGGGTATCAATTAAACAAATAATAGGTAATTTAAAACGTTCAGCCATTTTCATGGTGCGTAACGCTTTGCGATAGCCTTCAGGTCTGGGCATACCAAAGTTGCGATAAATCTTTTCCTTTGTATCGCGACCTTTTTGATGCCCAATAATTAACACTGGCTGATTATTTAAACGCGCTAAACCCGTAATAATGGCGGGATCATCAGCATAAGCACGATCGCCATGTAATTCATGGAAATCAGTAAAGATAAGATCAATATAATCTAACGTGTAAGGTCGACCAGGATGGCGTGATATCTGGGAAATTTGCCAGTCGGTGAGTTCAGAAAAAATAGTTTCAGTCAGGGCTTGGCTTCTTTCTTCTAATTGCTTGATCGCATCGGAAATATTAATTTTGTTATCAAACTCCACATTGCGCAGTTCTTGTATTTTCGCTTCCAATTCAGCGATGGGTTGTTCGAAATCGAGAAATTTTAAATCCATGAAGTTCAGGTTGACGAGTTGAGAAAAGACTAAGATTTTATAGAAAATTGGTAATTAATTCTAAATAAATTCAATCTGCTGAATTAATCCGTCGTAAATTAAGGGAATAAACAACGTAACACTTAAGCAAACATCGATGAAATAAATACCTTAACAGACAACGCCGCCATTTTTTTATAGTAAACTTTGTCATCACTAAGGTTTTATTATGGAATGGAGCAGGATGTTTTCAATCACTAAAGAAGTATATTTTTGTTACGGTCATCGTTTAATGAATCATGCAGGAAAATGTCGAAATATTCATGGTCATAGCGTAAAAGCCTCAATTACCGTGACCCAAGAGTTCTTAGACGAACAAGGCATGGTGTGTGATTTTGCTGATATTAGACAATGTGTAGACGGTTTTATCGACGAATTTTTAGATCATAATTTATTGCTTCATAAAGAAGATAGTTTAATCCCCTACCTGATTCAAAATAACGAGCGTTTTTTAGCCCTCGATGAACATCCCACCGCAGAAGTGCTAAGTAAAATGCTGTATCAGCACTTAAAAAAAGCAGGCTTTACTGTTACAGACGTCACCCTATGGGAAACCGCCAGTGCCAGCGCCAGTTATAAAGAAAATTAAGGTGTCATGAGTTTTCTTAATCCAGTCAATAAAGCATACTGTTTAGAACAGCTTTGTGAGTCTAATTATCAAAAATTGTTCGATTTAATTCCTCATTTACTCCACGTTCAAGACCATGCTATGGGTTTTGCTGCGCAACATGTTGATTTGTATCTTGACGTGATTGAAAAAACACCCTACACCAGAACAATCAAATTAACCCATTGTTTTTTCAGCGATAGCGAACCAGCCGTGCTGATAAGAATTTATGTAGATGTACGGCTAGCAGAAGTAATCAGTGATTCAGCGCGGTTAAGTGTTAACACTGTGTTTGATAATCCTGGCTTAACAAAAGAAATACTACAGTACAAATGGCGGTTAAATTTATTTCTACAAAAATGGCTAGACCATTGTTTAAAAAGTAAGTATCAATTTAATAGAGTGCCCAGCCTTGATAAAGTCATGGGCTAATAGTGTGCACATTTTTAATGATTACACCAACCTAACTGAGGATTAACATGATAAAAAAATTGGAAATAATTGTTCGTGAAGCAGGAAAAATTGCCTTAACCCACTTTAGCAACTTAGCACAAATTGAAGTCACTAAAAAAAATCCACGTGATTTTGTGACCCAAGCAGATCTTGAAGTAGAAGCTTATTTACAAGAAAAATTAACGCAAGCCTATCCAGAATATGGATTCTGGGGAGAAGAAAGTGGCCAATCAGCAAATCAAACAGCACGCTGGGTAGTGGATCCTATCGATGGCACACACTCATTTGCACGCGGACAATATTTTTGGGCAATCAGTGTCGCCTTGGAAGTTGAAGGCGAACTGCAACTCGGTGCGGTCTACGCACCAGCACTAAATGATTATTACAGCGCAGCAAAAGGGCAGGGAGCCTTTAAAAATGGCTTACCGATACGCGTATCTTCCGAAACTCAGTTAGCAGATGCCATGATAGCCACAGGGTTTGCCTGTTTACGAGCGTACTTGCCAGATAATAATCTGGCTCGGTTTTGCAGAATTGCCCAACACACCACCGGACAACGTCGTTATGGCTCGGCTGCAATCGACTTATGCTTGGTAGCAGATGGTCAGGTTGATGCCTTTTGGGAACAAGAACTAAATTTATATGATGTTGCCGCCGGTGCATTAATTGCCAAAGAAGCCGGCGCAACCGTCACCGATTTTAGTGGTAAAGAAGGCATCTATCCCAAACAAATTTTAGCCACAAATGGTCATATTTTTACTGAATTACTTGCGCTGATGTAAGTTGTTTGGTATCGATTAAAAAGTGTTTATGCACAACAGTACACCGTATAAAAAAAGCGAGATAAACGCCAACTGCTGGACTATAAAACTCTACTATGACAATGTAACTTATTGATTTTATTTTAATAAAAATAAAGTATAAAAACTAGACAAAGTGTAGCAAGGTATTGTTTTACGGGCAATCTACGAACTTATAACGCAGTTACCCACAAGCTTATCCACAGAAAATGTGGACAAGTGGGTAATGGCTTGATTGCTGGTGAAAATGTTTAAAAAGTAGGGGAATAAAAATGTTGTGGTTCATTAAATATACACCTTGCTTAGCGTTGAAGAACAGCATTAGCCTTGTTTAGGCTAAATTCAAAGTGACT
>QYQN01000008.1 GCA_007280895.1 Methylococcaceae bacterium | reverse complement strand
GTGTTTTAGCTAAGCTTAATCCTTAATGGCTTACCTATGACGACTGTCATAGTTTTCCGCATTGTCAGTTTAATTATTTAACCGACCTATGCTGCCTGACGCTTGAATTGACAGACTTACTTATTAAAAACTTACCTTAATATGAATAAAAAATTACTCACGTTTACCTTGGCGGTTCTATTTTCCCTACCTAATGCTTACGCCCTAGATTTAGGTCACGAGGTCACCCTTAAAGGCTTTGGCACCTTGGGCATTGTTAATAACAGCACTAACGATGCCGATTTTGTTACTAATCCCTTATCTCAACCTAATGGACCAGGGCGTACAGAAAGTCTTAGCCTCAATACAGATAGTCGGCTAGGTTTACAAATGGATTGGCAAGCCATCCAGCGCTTAAGCTTTACCGCCCAAGCCGTCAGCAAGCAGGGACCTGATAATTCTTGGGTGCCAGAGCTGCAATTAGGCTTTGCAAAGATTAAAGTCTTGTCAGACTTAGAAATACGCGGTGGTCGTATCCGACCAGCGATTTTAATGTTGACAGATTATTTGGATATATTTTATGCGAATCCTTGGATTAGACAGCCGACAGAGTTTTATTCCATGGTACCCGTAGCAAGCCACATAGAAGGCGTTGACTTACTCTATCGCCCTCAAACTGGCCCAGTCAATTGGTTAATACAACCTTATTATGGCAATGCTGAAGTGTCAGCGACAAATAACATGACACTAAACGCAAAACATATGGCAGGTATCAATATTTCAGCTAGCCTCGATGATTTCACCTTACGCGCCAGCTATACACATATGTATGCGACGATGACTAATCCACAATTTAACAGTTTTGCTTTGCCCGTATTAACGCAATTATGTGGATTTGATCCTGCGGTTTGTACACAGCGTAGCAATTTGACATTAGCTGAGAGTGATTTGTCGATTGTTGCGCTAGGCGCTAACTTGGGATAACGGCGATTATTTTATAACGGGCGAGCTAGGCAGCAAGCACGTCCCCCAAAATAATGTTATTGATACAATTGCTGGATATATTTCTGGAGGTGCTCGCTTAGGCAAATTTACCCCTTACGTGACTTATTCCAGTACGGTCAACAACAGCCCTACGACCTTTAGTGGTGGCACAGGGCCTAATGCGGCGCTGAGTAATCAGATCGTTACCCAAATTATGAGCCAAGGTGTACCTTACGATCAAA
Organism: Methylococcaceae bacterium; assembly: GCA_007280895.1. GTDB lineage: Bacteria > Pseudomonadota > Gammaproteobacteria > Methylococcales > Methylomonadaceae > Methylovulum. The sequence continues at coordinate 8,437 of QYQN01000008.1, read as the reverse complement.
ATACCAAAACCCTAGGCATACGCTACGATTTTTATAAAAACCTAGCCCTTAAAGTGCAATGGGATCGCATAGACACCAGCACCAAAAACGGTCAGACCAACACCGGCAGAGGCTTGTTTAGTAATACGACGACTACCTTTGGAAACAACAACAATGCAATTGATTTGTTTAGCACATCTGTTGATTTTGTTTTTTAAAGCAGTTCTGGTGGGTAGTGGCTTTAGCGATTGTCCGCCGTTGGTTGATTGAAGTGTGGGCAAAAAACTTTGCCCACCCCAATACGGCTAACGTTAATGTAATTAATCTTGAAATTACACATAGTTGTTCAAGCTTAAGTACAAGCACTCATCACCCAAACGCTACGTTGCATCAATACTCACTGTGCCTTTCGGCGTTGAATCGCCCCTTAATTCAAGGTTACGCGCTCAGTGAAGAAAAACTCAGGGTGCAACAAGAAAAATTAGGCGATTTGTTTGGCAATGAAAAAGATAATTCATTTAAAGCTTCTTAAGTCACCATTTATCAAACCTTTGGCGGTGTAGAACTTTATCCAAGTATTAAAGAAAAATCAGTGAGTTGTGTTTGGTTTTTACATAGTCATGATGCTTTGTACAACGCAAACGGTAAACCTCAAGCGTCGCGATACGGCTAACGCCTATTGCGACCTATGCACTGATAAGCGATAACACCTCCAGCATCCTCCATAGTCTGACCCCAATGCTTTGATTAAAAACGTTGGTGTACCAGAGCGATTCAGTACCGACCAACGCACGTAACTTACCCGCCATAGTTTTACTGATGCTGTGCCAGAATTGTTGATAAATTTGGCTACCAACTTAAAGAGCGACACAGTTAAGGGTTAAACCGTTCGTGGTGAGCCTGTTGAACCCTGAGCGGCTTAACCGTCCCTCCTTCGACAAGCTCAGGACAAACGGTCAAGCCTTGTTGAATGTCCCGTGTTAAGTTGGTGGCCCTAAATTTAATGACACGGCCGCAATCATTATGACGTAGCACAATGCTTGCAAAACAAGCATGACACGTTACTTCGTTTAAAAAAATTGAGACACCCCCAGTCTAAGCAAACAACGTATACACTACAGCCTTGTTCACGCCACAATTAAAAAACCAGCTAAAAAAATTTTATTTATGTTGTGTAAAAGCCTTTAAGATAGCAACGATAAATTGAGTACCTCGATGTCTGCACCTCAGTGCTTGACTTTATTTTGACTACCTCTACTTCGGCTTATGAATACTCATTTTTTTACGCAATTTATTCCGACTGATCCTGTAAATTTACCCCTGAAAAACAAAATTTTCTCAGTGCTCGCGTGTGCTTTTGCCATTTTTTGCATTGCTAGCATTAGCCATGCGGCTCAGCTTGGTCCTGCTTACCCCATTATTCTTGCGTCCATTGGCGCCTCTATCGTAATTTTACTTATTATTCCCACCAGTCCACTTGCACAGCCCTGGCCCTTAATAGGTGGGCAATTAATGTCTGCCTTCATTGGTGTGTTTTGCGCCAACAACATTAACGACATAACCATCGCTGCCACCTGTACCGTAAGTTTAAGTGTTTTATCGATGCTAGTCTTTCGTTGCCTGCATCCACCGGCAACCGCCACGTCTCTCACCCCTTTAGTTGCAGGTGCGGCGTTAACCCCTATTGGTTATGGCTTTGTGTTAATGCCCGTGGCAATTAATGTTGCCATCATCTTGGTGATTGCAATAATCATCAATCGCTATTTATTGCGCCTACCCTATCCGCAGGGATTAACTCCGCCAACATCGGCACATCAAAAAAACCTTCCACAGCAGGGTATTAGTGCCTTTACCGAAGCAGAACTGAATGAGGCGCTCGCAGAACAAGACACGTTTTATGACATATCGCCAAGTAATTTAATGCAATTACTCAATTTAATTCAGCACAACCATGTACAAAATCAGCTTAATCCAAAGCTATGTCGTGACATTATGGATCCTGCACCCATAACAGTAGAATTTGGCACTGAAGTTGAAGACGCGTGGCGATTGATGCACCGTCATCGCTGCAAAGCATTAATCGTTGTTAATAAAGCCCAACATTGCCTTGGCATCGTTACCTGGAGTGATTTTTTTAAATGCTTGGATATAGATAAACACCAGCCTATTGCAACACAATTCCTTCATTTTTTACGCCGTACCCCTGATGTGACCGCCCAAAAACCCGAAAGTGTTGGACAAATTATGTCCGCACCAGTAACCGTCATGCACGCGCAACAACCCATAGTCAGCCTTATTCCCTGCATGTCTTTACAAGGCTTTCGACAACTCCCCGTTGTTAATGACGCACAAAAAGTCGTGGGAATGATTACGCAAGCGCAACTCATTAATGCGTTATTTCAACACCAAGTCACCACGCAACACTCTAACATTAAACCTACGCTTGACAGCACTCAGCCTTAACTTAACCAGCCCTTCGCCAGCGATGATACGCCGCGAGCAGCGGCATTAAAAACGGCGGTGCGGTAGCGCGTCGCCAAACGCCAGCAACGTATTTATTGGCTTCAGAATAGGTAGGATAACTATGCACAGCAGCGAGTATTTTCTTTAAACCTAAGGAATTATTCATTGCCAACACAAACTCAGCGAGCAACTCTGAGGCCTGTTCACCCACAATACTTACCCCTAAAATAGTATCTGAATGGGGCTTCGTTAACACCTTAATAAACCCATAATTAACCCCATCGATAATGGCTCGATCCAAATCAGCCAAATCATATCGCTGCACCCGATAGGCAATCCCTTGCGCTTGAGCGCGTTGCTCATTCAAGCCCACAAATGCTAATTCTGGCTCGATAAATACGGTGCGTGGAATGAGTTTGGCATTGACACGAAATTTTTTGAACGTGCCAAAAAGGGCATTCATGACTGCATACCCTGCTTGATGAGCCGCAGCATGCGTTAATTGCTCGGGGTTAGACACATCGCCACAAGCAAAAATATGCGCATAATTTGTTTGTTGAAAGCCATTAACGACAATACTACCTTGTTCAGATAGCTTAATACCTAAAGCTTCAAGCCCATAGCCTTCGGTATTCGCAACCCGTCCTACGGCTAATAACAAATGATCAAAGTCTAAACGCAGCGGCTGCCCTTGATACTCTGCCACAACACACGCCACATTAAGCGACCTATCAATCTGTTTAACCTGACAATTAAGATAAACCTGAATGCCCGTGTGCTGAAAACGTTGCAACACCACTGCACTCACCTCTTCATCCTCATTGGCTAATAACCGTGCGGCGCGTTCTATAATAATCACCTGACTCCCAAGCTGTGCGAAACAATACGCCATTTCACAGCCCATTGGCCCGCCCCCTAAAATAACTAGCCGACGCGGGCACTCAGTTAATGCCCACAAGGTCTGTGAAGTTAAAAAAGCACCTTCCCTTAAGCCTGGAATCATTGGTACAACCGGCCGTGCACCAGCGGCAATCACAATCGAACGCGTAGTGATTTCGCTGACTTCACCTGTTGCTAAGGTTACCTCAACATGCCAAGGTGACGTCAAACGCGCAGTGCCCGTCAGCACAGACACCCCCAACTGGGTGTAACGTGCAATGGAATCGTGCGGCGCAATACGCGTAATCACCTCCTGAACCTGCGCCATCAGCTTTGCAAAATCTAACTTTATCGGGGCATACTCAGTTGCTACGCTAGCTAAGTGGCGTGAATTAGCCAGTGTTTTAGCCAGATGAATTAATGCTTTTGACGGCACACACCCCGTATTTAAACACTCACCACCCATGGCTTCTTTTTCAATTAAAATGACTTTTGCTTGGGCAGCTGCAGCTAAATACGCCGCCACTAAGCCCCCTGCACCTGCGCCAATGACCACAACATTTGCTTCAAAATGTGCGGGCTTTTGCCTAGCGTTATACTGACTTTGTGCTTTCAAAAAAACGTCCTCCTAAAGAAATAAACCAAGGTAATAAGGCAACGGCTAAAAAAGCGCCCCAGATTTGCACTGACAGCACATCAGATAACTGCCGCAGCTGGGCTAACTGCGTTCCTGCATTGATATACACCACCGTTGCCGGCAACATGCCTAACTGACTGACCCAATAAAAGGTCCATACCCGCATGTTTGTTACCCCCATAACGATATTAATCATCACAAAGGGCATGAGGGGCACTAAGCGCAAGCTAAAGAGATAACGTGCGCCCTGCTGCGCAACACCGTCATTAAGCACCTGAAAATATCCAGCAAAACGCCGCATCACCAGCGCTTGAAAAAACCACCGCGACAATAAAAACGCCAACGTTGCTCCCACACTGGAGGCAAACGAAACCAGCAACGTTCCCCATTGCAAACCAAATAATACCCCACCCACTAACGTTAGCACCGCAGCACCTGGCAACGATAAGCCAGTGACCAACACATAAAGGCAAAAATACCCCACACCCGTTGCCAAAAAATGTGCGTCACGATAGGCAAGCAAAGACGCGTGCTGAGCTTTAAGCCTATCCAATGTCATCAGTGCCGAACTATCGATGATAAAAAAAACCGTTACACACACGGTTAAAAGCAACAGTGCTAGCACCGGTTTCAACCAATGTTGAGTGAACTGATGGCACTTTTTTATAGCCGCTCTCAACAACAGGCACCACTGGTTGACGTTTCTTGAATAGCTAAGCTTGGCGTGCAATCAAATAAGCCAAAATGCCGCTGTTTATCGCCAAAAAATTGAAAATGTGTAGCATAACGACTGGCGTTGAGCATAGCGTAAGTATTGCCACACACGCGCATAGGTCGACCTGTTTCAAAATAATGATGATCATCAAAGACAAACGCATGCGGTTGCTCAGGCACTGTTCCTAAATAACACGCCACCTGACCATAATCTTCACAGCGATCTTCCAAAGGCACTTTAAACGCACGCACCGTCACTGAACGAAAATTAACCATGCCGATTTTGGCTGCCACCTCAGCATCATCGATGCTAATAGCTTGCGAAGAAACCACCCGAAGATCAGGACAATTTAAAGAGGCTAGTAACCGGCGAAAATCTTCCCAATACCAAGCACCTGCTAAACATTCACCCAATAACACAGGATCTTGTTGTAAGGCAGTCGGCACACGACGATCTGCAAACACATCGGAAAAATATAATTCTCCGCCTGTTTTTAGCACACGAAAAATCTCCGCCATGACTTTTGGTTTATTAGCAGATAAATTAATGACGCAATTAGACACCACCACATCAACACTTTCATCAGCAATGCCCAGCGCCGCCAAATCTTCTATAAAGCCATAGCGAAAATCCACATTAGCATAACCAAAACGCTCGCTATGCCAAGCTTGATGCTGCTTTGCCACCGCCAATTGCGCGTCCGTCATATCCACGCCCAGCACCTGACCCTTTGCACCCACCAATTGCGCCAACACATAACAATCACGTCCTGCTCCACAGCCTAAATCAACCACAGTTTGGTCGAGTAACACTGGCGGCAAAGGTGAACCACAGCCATAAAACTTAGCTTGAACTTCAGGATGCACATTGGCCATAAGCGACTTTAAATGTTTTGGCACGGTCTCAATACTGCAACAGGCGCTGGTTTTTAAATCGTCACTAGATTGCAAAACTTGCCCATAATAATGTTGAACAGCGGCATTCGTTTCATTTAAAACTGTCATTGTCATTTTCCTAAGGGTGTATAAAAACCGCGTATTTTACTAAGTATTCGCCCGCTAAAACGAATATTTTTGGAGAACCTTATCCTCCTAAAAATTCATTTGTTACAAATTTGATTATCCAATCTATCAATGACAAGATATACAAGATAAACAATAAAAACGCAATTTAGCCAAATATAAGGTTACTAGGCACCACACACGTAGCCAGCCTTTTTTCTTTTATCTTGAACTAAAACGATCCAGATGTTAATCCTTCTACTTATAAATTGAGAACGACTCATGATTCAACTAACGTTAAAACAAGCCAATTTAATCATCAACACCGCAATACATATCGCCCGAGAATTAAACCTAGCGCCATTAACAGTTGTCGTATTAGATGCATCTGGACATTTAAAAGCCCTTCAACGTGAAGATGGTGCCAGCATGATAAGACAGCAAATTGCCACCGCAAAAGCTTGGGGAGCAGTAAGTATGGGCGTATCCTCGCGCAGTTTGGCATCTATAGCAGAACAACGACCTGACTTTATGAATGCCTTGGTGGGAATTGCTGAGGGCAAAATAATGCCCGTACCTGGCGGAGTCTTAATAAGAGATTCTGAAAATAATTTATTGGGCGCCGTCGGCATCAGTGGTGATGTGTCTGATCAAGATGAACGCTGTGCCATCGCAGGCATTGAAGCAGTAGGCTTTTTTGCTAGCATTTAGGGCCACCCACTTAACACGAGACACTCAACAAGGCTAGACCGTTCGTCCTGAACTTGTCGAAGGAGGGACGGTTAAACCGCTAGTGGTTCGACAGGCTCACCACGAACGGCTTAACCTTTAACCGTGTCCCTCTTTAATTTGGTAGCCGCATTTAGTTAACTGCTTATGAACAGTGCGGTGTCAACACAGTATTGCACTTAACATTAACACACCGACTGAACCCAACGAACCTATCACAACAACAGCGCTTAGATTCATTGTTATCATTCACACTTGGCGTGGGGAAGACTAGGACAGAATGTACGCTGAATACCGAATTTTGGAAACACCCCCACGGGCGTGTGGAAGACCTCAGCAATCCGTGGCGCAACTGATCCAGAGGATTTACTAGCACGCTTAGCTGTGGTGTTAAAAGACGCGGATTATGCAGAATTTACGCAACAGGTAGAACGTTGTTTGTTTGCCGCCGATGTCATGGGCTATGCTCATGCCGACTAAGCCAGTCAGCATTGGCTTTAATGTCTCCTTTAACGAAGCCATTGCCCAAGCCGTCAAGCGTGGCGTGGTACTGCCTGATATTTATTACGGACAGCTGCAAGGCTTGGCCCGTCAACAGGCCTTCAGTATTGCAGGCATAACCAGTTTAGACACCTTGCAAGCCGTCAAAGATTCCCTGGATAAAGTGATTACTAAGGGCGGCACGTTTGGCGCGTGGAAAAAGCAGATGCTTGAATCCGGCACGCTAAACCTGCCCAAGCATCGACTGGACAACATCTACCGCACCAACTTGCAAGGCTCATATATGGCGGCCCGTTGGGATAGAATCTTGCTCACGCAAGAAACCCGTCCTTATATCATGTACGATGCAATTAACGATAGCCGCGTCCGTCCTGCCCATTTAGCCTTAGATGGTATCATTAGACGGGTGGATGATCCCTTCTGGATAACTCACAGTCCGCCAAATGGGTATCGTTGCCGCTGTTCTATTCGCTCGTTATCAGAGCATCAAGCCAAGGCGCGTAGTGCCCCTGGCAAAGGCTTAAATAATCCTGCGTTATTAGAGGACGGTACGCCAGCATTGCCTGATAAGGGCTGGGACTATAATCCAAGCGATAGGCTGGCGGGCATCAGAAAAGCCATAGCCGAAAAGTCATCACAATGCACCAATCTGTTTTCAGCAGGCGTATTTTTCGGCAAAAAACGGCATAATCCCCCTATTTGGTGTCATGACACTGGGGCGGACTTATTAGCTATGGTTTCAGCTGGATTAAATGACTTGGTGGAAATGCCGCCGCCAAGAGAGCTTAACCTTCAGGTCTTCGACAAAGGCAAAGGTGATAAATTTTATTTGACACAATTTATGGGGCAGTTTGGCGCAGATTACAATGATCAGGTGATTATTGAGGCTAAAACTGGATTGCATCAGCTATTAGTGTCAGATGAATTATTCACCAACCATAAGAAAGGGGATTATAAAATAGCCAAGCAAGGAAGGGAGCAATATGTACTTTATATCGCCGACACTATTTTAAATCCTAATGAAATTAGATTAGAAGAAGGTGATTTCGGAGATAAACATCTATACTTTTTATCAAGATATTTGATAAAAAAAGACATAATGAACGTTTTAGCCGTTTTTAGAAAAACAGATAAAATATGGACAGGATGGACAGGATATCAAAATTTTCGTTCAGACTACTTTGAAACAAAACGCACTGGGCAACTTATTTATAGAAAATGATATGTGCGGTGCGCATAGGCATCTAGCGCACGCCCGATTAACTCCTGCTTAGGTTGAATGCCAACATCGTCGGTCAATCGTTACCGTGTCGATACTAAATTAAAAACAAACTTATGTCAAATCAAGCCATGCAAATAACCCAAACACCCATAGAATCCCTAATCCCCTACGCCATAAGTATCTACACAACATTTCCCAAGAATTGCTGTGCAGTCGCTTTTAAAGCCTCCAACTCCACTTGAGAGTAGGCCTCCATAATTTTGGACATGGCCAGGAAAACCCATAAGCCCGCCAATAATGCGGGATTGCTG
>QYQN01000157.1 GCA_007280895.1 Methylococcaceae bacterium | reverse complement strand
TTACTTGAGGGTAATAAATCAGCCGCTTATGCGGACAGCGCCTATCAAAGCCAAACACACGCTGGAGTTCGCAGTACTGTCGAACGAGTCTTTGGTGTACTTAAACTACATTACGCTATGGGTAAAGCCCGTTATCTTGGCTTAGGACGAAATCGTACCCGCGTAGAGATAATGTGTGTTGCTCATAATATTAAACGAGGTTTATCGCTTAGACCGGGACAGTTCGCCTAAAAATCGGCATTGACGGGTAAAAACCCGTTAATCCGAGCTAAATGAACAGTATTGAGCTATTATTTTTGTAAAATGCGTTAAAAAATTATCTTTGAGCAATTGTTGAGCTAATAAAGGCTCATCGCGCAAAGGTCTCAATGAGAAGGTAACAAGATGAAAAAAACATTAGCCATTATATTATCGATTGTTTGTTTAATGTTCGCCGTCGGCTGTTCAGAAAAAGTAACTGATACGATACAAAAACGTGATGGATTAGCCTATCTTCCAAACGAAACTAAGCCATTTACCGGCGTATACATACCAAGTTATCTGAACCAACAAAAAAATTAGTACCATCCTGAAAATCGTCATAAACGCAGTGAAATTTGGCATAAGCAACATAATCCAGAAAGGCGTTAGCGTTAGCGTAAGTTTAACTATGAACACGATCGTCACGATATTGACCGCTGCTTAACTTCACTCAGGCCTTCTTACCGCCATAAAGCGTTGATGCCAATACGTATTATTTAAATTAGAGACAATCACTGCGCCCGTTCTCTGGCTGGGTGCATGAATAAAATTATCGTTCTCAACATAAATCCCCACATGCGAAAAGGGCCGGCCTGTGGTATTAAAAAAAACCAAATCTCCAGAATGCATGGCGTATTTTGATACGGCAGGTAACTGCGTCGCCATGGCTTGCGCTGTTCTTGGCAAGACGATGCCTTGTTGTTGATAGACATGCCAAACAAAACCACTGCAATCAAATCCATCTGTTGGCGAGGCTTTACCATAACGATAAGGCGCACCCTGTAAACTTAACGCATACGACACCACCTTAGTGGCTGCCGTTACCGACACCGCACCGGCTTCAGCAAACGAAGCACGGTCAGATGTACTCGCACAGCCAGTCAACTGCAAGAGCCCAACAAGCGCCAACACAAAACCTATCACTCGTAGACACACTTGCTTTTGCCATACGCCCGAACCGATACGCACACACACAGCAAGCCTTAAATAATTAATATCCCCACACGCACTTAATCGCACCCCAACCTCCTTCAAAAGATAATTTGGTAGCAAACTTAATAGCACTCATTATGTAAAGTTGTAATGGTCAACTATTTCCAGAAAGAAGTTAATCTGTTTTTGAATGGCTTGCCAAAATATACGTCAAAATTAAGCTTTTCTAAAAAATATCTTACATTCAACTCATAAATGCAATCGATGATAATCAGACTTGAAGAAGGCTGGCTGTTATAATTTTCAACTTTTTTCAATTCGACCAACAACGATAAAGCCCATGAAAACTATAAACAGCTAACCAGTGCACAAAGAGACCAGATTGAGGTATTAAAGAAATCGCTGAAAAAAATCAGAAACAGATAGCCTAGTTGCTAGGCATATCAGGATCAACGCGGTATGCCGAGAGTTAAAGGGGCGCAATTAGCCTATTTTTGACGCACCGAGCATATTCTCTGCAAAAACATCTTATCTTACGCCAAAAAGGTCGCGTTACATTGCCCTCAAGCATTCGCTGTGCTCTAACTGCACCGATCGCGTCAACGACAACAGTTTTTACACAAAAAAAAACGGCAGCTTGATGCCGCCGTTTTTGGTTATGTTAACAGGGTTTTATTGGCCCGCTTTGATGTCTACGGCAATTTTTTGCGCGTCTGGTGAGCAAACTGGGTGCGCCCAGCCGCTGCCAACGGTGTAATCAATTCCGTCAGTGCTATTGGGACCCACGCCGCCTGGAATTTTATCTAAGGCCAGGTTGACACGAGTACGCCATGCGATATTGTGATCGGCACAAGAAGAATCGCCACTTACACCTAAGCCACCTAACAATTTACCTGAGTCATCGTATAACGCTAATCCACCACCAAATACGTTAATACCACCAATTTTTTTACCCACTAAAGCATCTTTGTTTGTGCCATATTGGTTGAAATCACCGGCATAAGCGGCTGCGGTATCTACAGGATTACTGGCTTGTAAGCCAAATAAACTGCCACCGGGTTGCGTCGCAGTATATAGATTCGCAGTTGATAACGCTAAAGTAGGTAAGCTGAATGCGTTGGCTGTATTGGCTTTTTGTGCAGAAATAACACGGCTGCCTGGCCATTGATCACCCACTTCAGTACCTGTGTGCGCTACCGCACAAACGATGCCGGCACGGTTAACAACCGTACCCCACATGTCTAAATTAAAACCACCATTTTTTTCAACACGAGCTGCTTTTAATGCGTCTTCTAATACGGTGCGCGTAGGAAGGCCCGCACAAGCGACTGCTAAAGCTTTATTACCTAAGTTTCCAGCTGTTCCTGGTATGGAGTAAGCTGCGCTGACTGAGAAAAGTAAACCTAAAGCAATGGCTGAAGAACGGTTTTTTATATTCATTAGTTACCTCGTGAATGAGTTAAAGAAAGGGATGATGCACTCAAAATAACGGCAGTGAGCTTTATTATGATATATCTTTTATAAGCTAAAACCTTACTATGAGTGAAGTTTTATCATAACATACTATTGGTATTTCAAGAGGCTGATAATAGCTTTAGCTATTGGTAACTCACTAGTCCAGTTTTAAATGGGTAGCTCTATTAAAGTCAACAGTATTGGGGCTAAAATGACACACAAATAGTACAAAAATTAGTTTTCTGGGCAAAATAACGCCCGTTGTACATCCACCACACTCTTACAAGGCTTCTACTATGCTAAAACCCTCATTCCGTGCCAGCGGATACGCTACCTTATGTGGACTCTTGCTCAGTTCTCCGCTCACGTCAGCAGCGGCTTTTGTCATTAACGCCACAGCAGGTGACTGTGCAATGGTCAACGGTTAAAAACGCCAACAATTACGGCGTGTGTTATGCCACTGAAGCTATTATTAACATCAATAATTGCGAAAACTACACGGGTGGTACATAGTCGGATACGCCCAAAACCAGCCTTAAAATTACCGGCTTAAGCAATGGTCTCCGTTATTATTTCCGAGTCTTAGCGGAAAATCCCACCGCCATCTTAGCCGTCAGCAACCCCGTTTCCGCAGCGCCTAAAAAAATTGCCTCCGTCAAAACAACGCTTAACGACACCGGCATCACCAACCAGCAATGTTATCAGTTAGATAGCGACAGCTTAACGTCTTGTACCAGCGCGGCGGCAAAAGCCTTAAATCCCGTGCAAGACGGTATGATCGGGCGCGATGTCACGGCAAGTAACAACAGCGACGGCCACTTAGGCTTCAACTTCACCAAACTCAGCAGCACCGGCGCAGCCTTACCTGCCACAGCCAAAAGTTGGGCTTGTGTCAAAGACAACGTGACTGGTTTGATTTGGGAGAATAAAACTAACGATGGTAGCTTGCATGATCGCGATAACACCTACACCCATTACAGTGCCAATTATGGCGCAGAAAATCTGGGCAGTGCCAGCGATGCTAGCGGCTTTGTCGCGGCGGTCAATCAACAAGGCTGGTGCGGCTCTAAAGCCTGGCGGCTGCCCACGGCAGCGGAATTGCGGGGCATTGTGGATTACAGTGTCGCTTATCCTGGGCCGGCTATTGATACGACGTTTTTTCCTAACACACCAAGTGATGCGTTTTGGTCTTCTTCGCCTTTCGTGGGTGATACCTACTACGCTTGGAACGTTACTTTCTATGACGGCGATGTCTACGACGGCGGCCGGAGCGACGCTTTCCCTGTTCGGTTAGTCCGTGCCAGTCAGTGATGGGTTATTGGCTTGGCTTAGGTTATCCTGAGGACTTGGGGATTTTGCTCGTTCCCAAGCTCGCGAGACTGTAAAAGTATTCAGTCTCCCCAACCTATAACACCCTCACTAATAAAAATAAATACCCTGGTAAAAAATACCATGAACCGCAATTATCAAAAGACTCTGGATCTCCAAATTTTTGGGCTTACCTAGGCACAAAGTGTCATCAGCGCGAGCCAGCCGCCTTACCCGCCCGCCACAAGCGATGTTAAAACTGTACTTATACGACTATCTGCAAGGTATTCGTAGCAGTTGTAATCTGGAAATGATGTGGCTGATAAAAGGCTTGCGTCCGAATTATAAAAGCATTGCTGATGTTCGCAAAAACAACAGCACTGCCCTAAAATCCGCTAACCGTGATGTTCTGTTGCTGTGCAAAGAACTTTTGAGCATTTTTCAATTTTACAGTGTTAATTTTGAATACTTTCACAGCCTCTTACACCTTACCGTGTTACCCAGCCTTTTGAAAATATCGCAATCTTAGAAACAGTCATCTGATAATTTAAAACTGCCAATACGGGTGCGCCATAGCCCATAATAACCGTCTTCATTATTGGCATAATATTGATTGGTATACCAAAAAGTACATTCATCCACCGGATCAACCGATAACATAGTATAGTCGCCCCAACGCGCACCAGGATCCACTTGTGCGCCTTGTCCGGCATATAAAAGCCCCTCCATGCTCAATCTATTAGGTGCATCATCAACCAATCGCCCCGCATAACCAATAGAAGGGTATAACGAGCGACTAGACATACTGTAACCTATCGCTAAATCTCCCCGCTTATTTAATGCAGCACTCCCCATCCATCGTGAGGTGCTATCCGGTGCAAAAGTGCCTTGTTGAGCGATGCTCCAGGCTTGGGTCTCGGTATTTTGTTTTAATATATACCAACGTACCGCCGCTTCGCCTTTTTTATTGCCACGTATGGTGTGGTTAAAGACCAGCGTGCCGCACGCCTTTAATGTGTTGTCTACAGGGCAATTTTGCGCAAAATATCGGTATTGCAACCGGTACATAAGGCGATCAGATACCGCATTCAGCTGTAGTTGTAAGTTATTAAAACCTGATGGCTGTGGAATACATATTTGAGAACCATTGCAAACCTCAGGATTATAAAAGGCGCTATTCAACGAGGGACTTTCTTTAATAGAGCCTGTTGTCATTGCCTTGGAAAAATCTGCCTTGACTTCAAAAATCCGCAGCGTTTGAAAGGTCCCGGTATCGTTAATGTCAATGCCGATAACATAGTTTGGAGTACCTGCTGGAGGAGAGTCACCATCACGATCGCTAGGCAGTAACGCGCTCAAGCCCGGACTGACTATTGCATGGTAATTAACACCAGCGCTTTGACCTTGCAACATGCGTTGGCGATCAAAAACCATCACGGCGCTGCCATTCTTCTGATGATTTTTGAATTGCTCAATAGTCATGTAGTAACCATCTTTCCATACCCCAAACTTGGGGTAATCACCCTGATTGTTATTGGGGATGATAGTATCATAAAGGTAATAGCTGCCGGTTGGATCATCAGTAGTAGAAATAGCAATACACTCGTGGTAAGGCGGTTTATCTATACCGTTTTTTTGTCTCTTGAAATTGAATTGACTCAGTAACCAACGCGTTGCCAAGGCGTCATATAACACAATGGGATCACCCTCGTCTTCCGTGGCACAAGGTCCTTTCATGCCTGCCGCCGCAAATAAACTGCTTAATTTAAGCGGTTTAATCAACGCATCACCTGTTTGCTTATCAAATATTTGATATAAGCCTTGAACCATTTGTACATAGTGACTAGGTCCCACATCACCATTCACGTCTGAGGGTAGACTTGTAGAACCGAAAACAGTGTCTATATCATTACCATTGGCGCCTTCAAAAGTTATAAGCGGTGCAGGTGCTTTTATTAGGGGAAATTTTTGTTGCGCTGTTATCAATAGATCGGGAACCCTTTTTTCTTGCAAAAAAGTCGGTTGTTTGATGGTTAAGTGTGTGTGTAACGGTACAACATGCCGTTGCGTTGATAGCGATTTTGTCTCAGTCTGATTAAGCTCTAACAAGGAAGGTGATAGCTTGCTGTTGATGGCGGGCAAGCGTTTTGATTCGAAAGTTATATTGTCGTTTGCATAAAGCACATGACTGACGATACATAAACAAAAAAAGGCAGGAAATGACGATTTCATTATCATAATGTTCTTTCCATAATAGGGTTGTTTTTGAAAAATATAGGAAATCTACTATACAGAGGAGAATATCGTTTCAGACACGCCATAATCTATTAAATAAGTTTTCCATGCAGCTACTAGAACCTATTTTAGAGAAAATAACCACACATTTTATATAACAAATTTTATACGTTTTTATTAAGCGTCACTCGCCAGTAACGTCTTCAGTCTGGCTGCACGAAATCATTTTCCGGCCTAAGCGGTTGCGTATCAACAATAGATGCTTTAGGCGAAACGCCTACTGTTGGTGCTTTACCTCGTGCACCCATGCAGTCATATCGCCTATTGCGTCCTATGGGTAGTCCCGATAAAACAATGCGATTTTTCAAAATATAGCTTAA
>QYQN01000025.1 GCA_007280895.1 Methylococcaceae bacterium | reverse complement strand
TTACCATTCCCGCCTGATAAGAAATCGTTTTTCTTACCTCCTTTTAAAACATCATCGCCCTCAAAGCCATAGATTTGAAAGCTGTACGATAAGGCATCTTTGCCAGAAATACTGAGGCGATCAGCGCTTCCAGTCCCTTTTTTGAGTAGTGCAGTCATGTTCTATGTCCTATGTGGAATGTTTAAATTGATTTTTGTAGCAGTGAATTTATTTTCTTAGATGTGAATAAATTCCCGTACATTATTAACGTGATTTTAAATATTTCACAATATAAATAATAATATTTATTACCTCAACGTTGCTGGCTTGGCCAACAAATGATTGACTCTCTAGCTGAGAAGCTAAGCCAAACCGATGACCAGCAGCAACTTGACTGAGGCCTTACTCACCTGGACAAGGTGAAAAAGCACATGAGGGCGCAACGCGACTGACAAAACTACCATCAGGACAGGCTTTAACATCCATCGTACACACTACTGGCTCAGTTGGCGTTGGACAGCTTACTGCCAGCGTGACGGAATAGGCGGTGGTGTTGGGATCAGGCGAGAGTGAGCGCAATTGCTTAATAAAGCTTCCAAAGGCTTTACTACGCGGTGCGGCTTGAGCACAGGCAAAAAATCCACCTTCTTTGCCATAGCCATTAACGATAAATTTATCGATAACACCGTTAGCTACAGCATGACCAATAACTTGTTGCAGTGTTGTAAAGACTGCACCATCTACGCCTGGGCCAATACCGTTAATGTTGATGTCAACGGCGCGGTTTTCTGCACTGCTTACGGTACTGAGTAATAAGCCCAGCATAACTAAAAAAGCGTTAATGATTGTACGCATACGTTTCTCCAAAAAATGGGCTGGACACAAGCTTAACTGAGCGTAGCCAAAAGGCTAAGCATGAACAGTCAGCTTACAGTTAAAAAATATGTAGGTGCAGATAAATCCGCATTGTGCCAAGCTCTGTTGCACCTACACAATGCACGGGTCTTATTGCACAAGTACAGGGTCAACGCTTATCACACAGACTGCATCAGTGCTTGTGTCTGCTTGTGGACAGGTATTGATTTGGGGATAATTAATAGGAAAATCCAACGCCCCTGTTTGCTTAAAATTGCTCAATGCGTTCGCTTGCACTCGGGTTTCTGAAAGCGTATACAGCTGATCGCCGATGCTCAATAAGCGTTGAATGTAATGATCCCAAGAATAATTTTCTCCCTCCTGTTGATGGGTGATTGCTGCACGTAACTGAAAACCATCTTCAAGCGTCACGCTGTAAAGATGCGCACCCTGAAAAACTTCACTTGGCCATTCTTGCTCAGCGGTTTTAGCTGTTACGCTAATTGGAAACCCTAAAAGATTACGTTTTTTGTCAAAAAATAAGGCTTTGTGATCCCATGACAGCGGTGAATAACTCCAGCTATCGCCAATCGTTAATTTGTGCATTTCTTTTGGATTCGCAACATCGCTAACATCAAACAATGCCAGCTTTACGCCTTTAGTCAGCACGCCCCCATCTGGGGTTGCTTCTGTATCTTGTCCAAAACCTAATAAATGCGTGGCATCGTAAGGATGCAGGTAATTACTAAAACCAGGAATTTTTAGCTCACCTAAAATTTGCGGCGCTTCGGGCACTGCAAGATCAATCACAAACAATGGATCTGTTTGTTTGAACGTGACTAAATAACTTCTATCCCCTATAAAACGTGCAGAATAAATACGTTCACCTTCGGCGATATGCTCTAGTCGACCAGCAATGTTCATTGAGCTATCAAGGGTATAGAGATTATTCCACGTCTGTAATGAACCCGACTCCGCAGTAGACGTCCATTGATTTACCGTGGTAGCAATACGGAAATAATCATTGTGCTCATCCATTGCAAATGAATTTAAGGGTGTGCCCGGTACTTCGCCTGCACCACTAAACGTAACGGCACCCTCAGCCAGCGCAAATTTATATAAATGCGTAACGGGCGCTGATACCTGTGTTGTAGCGTCTGTCGTGCTGGCGTTATAGTCGGCCGCAGACAGGTATAAGTTTTTTGTGGAGGCATAAGTAATATCTCCTCCCCCTAAATAAGCGACGGTGGTTGCTGGTTGCTCTAAGGCATCAAGTCGAAGCCCTGCAATCACCACATAATCTGGTTCGACAAAGTTTTTAAAGTAATAAAGATTAGATATTGGCAATGTCTGCTCTTGACCATTATTGACCAAACTATCACTTATTTTAGGCAAGGTATTGTCTCTAGTTAAGCTGGGTTGTTGAGCACCGTCATTAAAATAATTGAAATAATTGAAATAATAATTTGGGTATTTACGTCCAATTACATATAAATTGGCACCAATTTTACGCGACGACAAATAATT
The DNA here is from genome assembly GCA_007280895.1 of Methylococcaceae bacterium. Lineage (GTDB taxonomy): Bacteria > Pseudomonadota > Gammaproteobacteria > Methylococcales > Methylomonadaceae > Methylovulum. The sequence continues at coordinate 11,556 of QYQN01000025.1, read as the reverse complement.
GCCTGTAAACGCAACTTCCCGTTGTAAAACAGGTTGGCTGTGTTCTGTCATGTCATACACGCGCGCGACTGCACGACTTTCTCCCCACGGCGCCCAAATAGCCATTTTGGAACGTCCTTTGTTACGCAACATAGGCACCGCCTCGCGACGACTGCCGTCATAACGCCAACTTGAACCAAGCACAATTAATTGGTTACCATTTAAGTACAGCTCGGTAGGGCTAAATTCATTATTAAAAGACAACAGTGCCACCGATGCCATTTTTTCCACGGGATACGCTCGACTAATACGCACCTGACCCTGTTGAATTTGATAAATATAACGACCGTCTGTTTTAACAGTATCTCCTTCATCTACGCCCTGCACTTGCACATTGGTTTCGGAATACTCACCGCTCTCCCCATTAACTGCGTCAGGGACAGCACCAACTAGCGTAGTGCCATTTGCTAAGGCTTCAAGTTTTAGATAGGGGGAATAAGCAGCATGCCACGGTTTTGTGCTAAGAATTCGCTTAAGATGTTTAAATGAACTTATCCGTTTAGGTGTTAATGATGACGTTGCTTGTGCCACAGCATCAAAATGAACGCCAAACAAGAAGAGTAGCAAGCAACTGCCTGCCCAGTGTTTAACCCATGAAGAATGTTTATCGGTGAACATAGAGAACCTCGGGAAGTAGTGATATAAAAATTAACGCCATAAGGCGAAAGAGCCATACAGAAACTGTACAAAATTGCGCAGTCCAAATCAAAAAACATGATTTTTGTTTCCTGCATAATCTAAAGATACAACAATAGGGCATGAAAAAACCTATTATTTACCTTATCTAACCAACATTTTCACAGCGCCATGCGGTGCAATAGGGCTATCGCCTCTTGGTGCCCTATAGATAATAAAGAATTTTCGAATTACGTAGCATTAGCCTGTGCTAAGTGTTGTTCCATTGCGAGCACGGTTTGCGTAGTGGCTAACACCGTATCAGGATTTAAACTCATGGAGTCAATCCCAATTTCCACCAAAAATTCTGCCATTTCTGGATAGTCTGAGGGCGCTTGTCCACATAAACCACAATGCCGCTTATTTCTACGTGCCCCTTCTACCGCCAATTTAATCATGGTTTTAACGCCTTCATCTCGTTCATCAAAATCATGGGCGACAATAGCTGAATCACGATCTACCCCCAAAGTTAATTGGGTTAAATCATTAGAACCAATCGAGAAGCCATCAAAATGTTCAGCAAAGGCATCAAGTTGAATGACATTATTGGGAATTTCACACATCACGTAAATCTGTAAGCCCTTCTCACCACGCGTTAAGCCTAACTCCGCCATATAGGCCAACACCTGTTTAGCTTCGTTAACGCGTCGACAAAAAGGAATCATTAAAATGACATTGCTTAAGCCCATTGTTTCTCGCACTCGCTTCATGGCGGCGCATTCTAAGGCAAAACCTTCGGCATACGCAGGGTGCGTGTAACGTGAAGCACCACGAAAACCTATCATGGGGTTTTCTTCAGGAAACTCAAACCAACGCCCTCCCAGCAAGCTTGCATATTCATTGCTTTTAAAATCAGACATACGCACTACCACTGGTTTTGGATAAAACGCAGCGGCAATAGTGCCGACACCTTCTGCAAGACGTTGAATAAAAAAATCAGCAGGTGTTGGATAATTTTTTGTTAATTGCTGAAGTTGAGCGACCTCGCCTGCATCGTCGACACGTTCTGGATGCAATAAGGCCATGGGGTGGGCTTTGATGTATTCGGTTATGATAAATTCCATTCTTGCTAAGCCCACGCCATCGTTTGGCAAGAAACTGGTTTTAAAGGCAATATCTGGATTACCAATATTTAACATGATATGCGTTTTAGGACGTGTTAAGCCCGTTAAGTCGGTCAGCGTTTTGGTGAACGTTAATTCACCTTGATAAACTTTACCCACATCACCTTCTGCACACGAAACCGTAATGACTTCGCCTTGTTGCAGACGTGTTGTGGCATTGTCGCAGCCAATCACCGCTGGAACCCCTAGTTCCCGAGAAATAATCGCTGCATGACAGGTGCGCCCACCGCGATTAGTCACGATTGCCGCCGCAATTTTCATAATAGGTTCCCAGTCAGGTGTGGTCATATCGGCCACTAACACCTCCCCAGCTTTAAATTGGTTTAAATGTTCAACGCTATCAATAATACGTGCCCGACCTATGGCAATTTTGCTGCCCACTGCATGTCCAGTGACAAGTGCCGTGGCTTGTTGAGTTAAGGTGTACTGCTCTAAACTCATGCCATTTAATTGCGAAACCACGGTTTCAGGGCGTGCTTGAACGATGTATATCTTGCCATCTATGCCATCTTTAGCCCATTCCATATCCATAGGTTTGTGATAACCTGCTTGCTGACTGTAATGCTGTTCAATTTTAATAGCGTAGTCTGCTAAGGTCAGGACATCTTCATCGCTGATACAAAAACGTTCACGCTCGACGGTTGACGTGACAATATTATGCGTGGATTCACGGGTACTTTTATCGCTGTACACCATTTTTATTTTTTTAGCGCCCAAGCTGCGTTTCAAAACCGCGCGATAGCCTGCCTGAAAAGTTGGTTTATGCACATAAAACTCGTCGGGATCAACCGCACCTTGCACGACATTTTCACCTAAACCGTAGGCACCCGTAATAAACACCACATCGTTAAAGCCAGATTCGGTATCTAAAGAAAACATCACACCACTGGCGTTTAAATCGGAACGAACCATTTTCATCACGCCAATAGATAAGGCTAATTTAAAATGATCAAAGCCCTGATCGACACGGTAATGAATGGCTCGATCGGTAAACAAGCTGGCAAAACACCGTTTGCAAGATTCCAACAAGGCCTGTTTGCCACGAATATTAAGATACGTATCTTGTTGACCTGCAAAACTTGCCGTAGGTAAATCTTCTGCTGTTGCAGAGCTTCGCACCGCCACACTTAAGTCATCGCCGTATTGTTCGTGTAAGCGGGCAAAGGCCGCTAAAATTTGTGTTTCTAAATCATGGGGAAGGGGTGCTGCATAAATAATTTCGCGTGCTAATCTGGCGCGTCTAGCTAAATCTTCCACATCCTCGGGCTGTAACGCATCTAAGGCACGATGCAAGGGCACCCACGCATCAGCTTGATCAAGCATGTAACGATACGCTTCAGCAGTGATGGCAAAGCCATTGGGAATTAAAATACTTTGTGCCGTGAGTGATTGATACATTTCACCTAAGGAGGCGTTTTTTCCACCCACTAAAGGCACATCATTGAGCGTTAACTCATTAAACCAACGTATATAATTTTTATTTTCTGTCATGATAAATTCCTTTAATTTAAGACTATTGAGCTTGAAATAAGTGGTGACGAATTGAGCACACGGAGCGAAGTAATACTTACCGTAACACCCCTGCTGGCGCGGTGTAACTATCAAGCAAGTGCACATAATTTGCTCGTGCATAAGCGGCAGGTTCAATGGCGTGTTGCTGACTCACGCTGCCTTTACATTGCGCTACGGACTCGTAATCATGCTCGTCCAGCCAGCATTCAAGAGCATTAAGTAGCTCACGCAAATGCGCAGACCCATGCAGCAATAAGGCACTGCATAATTGCACAGCATCGGCACCGGCGAGTATGGCTTTTAAAATATCATCTCGCTCATGAAAGCCTCCAGTAACGGCCAAAGACATCTTGACGCGCCCTGCTAACATTGCCGTCCAGCGAATCCGCAGTAAGGATTCAGCCGAGCTAGATAGTGCTAATTTAGGGATGACGTGTAGCGTTTCTAAATCAATATCGGGTTGATAAAAACGATTAAATAACACCAGACCTTCCGCGCCTGCTGCTTCTATGCGTTTGGCAAAATGCACTAAAGAACTAAATTGTTCGGATAATTTGACCGCAATCGGCACATGAATATGACGTTTTAATTCTTCGATAATCGTAAGATAACGCGCTTCAACCGTGGCACTGTCTTCATTGCCGTCTGCCGCCACATAATAAAGATTTAATTCTAAGGCATCCGCCCCAGCTTCTTGCAACGCACGGCCGTAATCTAACCAGCCACTCATCGAGGTACCATTTAAACTGCCAAGCACGGGTATGCCTAGCTGCGTTTTTAACGTGTGCAGTTGCTCAAGATACTGTTCTTGATAGGTTTTTATGCCATCAGAAACTGGATGAAAAGATTCTGCTTCACCATGTCCAATAGCTTGCTGATAAAAAAATCGTGCATACTTTTGCTGCTCTGCTTCTATTTTTTCTTCAAATAAAGAAGTCATGACGATAGCTGCCGCGCCAGCATCTTCGTAGCGTTTTGCCGCATCACGGTCTTTACTAATAGGTGAAGCGCCTACGATAAGTGGATTGGCAAGGGCTATGCCTAAATACTGTGTGCTTAAATCAACCATGACTCACCTCTGTTTTTAGCTGTGCTTTAAGTGCCGACACCGAGCTTGTTTCATCCCAGGTGAGTTCGGATAATTGTTTATAAAAGTAGTAGCGCTGCTTCACATCTTGCTGGGCTTGCGCTAAAAAACGTTCTGCTTGTTCAGGATGCGTTTGCCATAACATGCTGAAGCGTGTTTCCGTCATGACAAAATCCCGATACGGAATGGACGGCTCAGCTGAATCTAAGTGCATAGGATTTTTACCTTGTTTACGTTTGTTAGGATCAAATCTAAACAAGGGCCAATGCCCACTTTTAACTGCTAAATTTTGTTGTCGATGATTATTTGATAAATCCACGCCATGCGCGATACAAGGCGAGTAAGCAATAATGATGGACGGTCCCTCATGCGCTTCGGCCTCTAAAAATGCACTCAAGGTTTGCGTGTCTTTACCTGCATACGCCACATGAGCGACATAGACATCGGGATAATCCATAGCTAATAATGCTAAATCTTTTTTTGCAGTGGCTTTGCCGCCAGCAGAAAATTTTGCCACGGCACCCAAAGGCGTTGATTTTGAAGTTTGCCCGCCTGTGTTGGAATACACTTCGGTATCAAGCACTAATATGTTGACATTACGTCCACTGGCTAAAACATGATCAACACCACCAAAACCAATATCATACGCCCAGCCATCGCCGCCAATAATCCAGACACTTTTCTTGCATAAATACTCGGCTAATTCTAGCAATTGACTCGCCTTAGCTGAGGCAATTGACGCTAAGACATGCGTTAATTCTGCCACACGTTGACGTTGTTCATAAATACCCGCTTCATCATGTTGTTGGGCTGTTAATAACGCTGTGACTAACGAGGCATCTAAGTCTTCTGCACACGCCAACAGTAACTCTTGGGCTTGCTCGGTGTGTTTGTCAATAGCAATTCGCATTCCTAGACCAAATTCAGCATTATCTTCAAATAAGGAATTATTCCATGCTGGCCCTCTGCCCTCGGCATTTTTACTCCACGGCGTGGTGGGTAAATTGCCACCATAAATTGAAGAGCAACCCGTGGCATTGGCAATAATCATGCGATCGCCAAATAATTGCGAGGCCAATTTTAAATACGGCGTTTCCCCACACCCGACACACGCACCTGAAAATTCAAATAAGGGCTGTAGCACCATCGCACCTTTAATCGTGTTGGTTTTAAGGGCGCGTCTATCGTATTCAGGTAAGCTTAAAAAGAATGACCAGTTATCTCGCTCAGTAGCACGCAATGGAGGTTGCGCCTGCATAGTTAAGGCTTTACGACTGGCGTTGGTTTTATCACGAATAGGACAAATATCTACGCATAAGGTGCAGCCAGTACAATCTTCTGGTGCAACTTGATAGGTCATCGATAACCCAGCAGGAAAGTCTTTGCCTAACATGGGCGCGGCTTTAAACGTTGCTGGGGCAGACGCTGTTAATTCTGTGGCATAAATTTTACTGCGAATCACTGCATGTGGACACACCATGACGCACTTGCCACATTGGGTACATAAATCAGCATCCCAGACGGGAATTTCCAAGGCTAAATTGCGTTTTTCATAGGCGGCAGTCCCGGTTGGAAACGTGCCATCAACAGGCATGACACTCACGGGCAAGGCATCACCGCGCCCCGCTATAATTTCTCCGGTGACTTGTTTGACAAAACTCAGTGCCTGTTCTGGCAGTGCGAAGTGACTGCCCTGCACCGTGCTTTCATCTAGCATGAGCTGGTAATCAACGGCATACAAATTAGCTAAGGTTGCGTCAATGGCGGTGAAGTTTAGATCAACAATGCGCTGCCCTTTTTTGCTATACGTTTTTTCAACGGCGTGCTTGATTGCAGTAATCGCTTGGTCTTGAGGTAATACGCCTGAAATAGCAAAAAAACAGGTTTGCATCACGGTATTAATATGTTTGCCCATGCCACATTGCTCGGCAACTCGATAGCCATCGATGATATAAAACTGAAGCTGTTTAGCGCGGATAGTCTGTTGCATTGAACTGGGTAAGGAGGCCCATACTTTATCAACTGGGTAAGCGGTGTTTAAGAGAAACACCGCATGCTCAGCTGCATTCACTAACAGGTCATAACGTTCAAGAAATAAGGTTTGATGGCAGCCAATAAATTGTGCATCATTTTCTGCTATTAAATAACTGGAATGAATCGGCTGCTTGCCAAAGCGTAAATGCGACACAGTCACTGCGCCAGATTTTTTTGAGTCATACACAAAATACCCTTGTGCATATAACTCGGTGGTTTCTCCAATGATTTTAATAGTATTTTTATTAGCACTGACAGTGCCGTCACTGCCTAAGCCATAAAACATGGCCTGAAACGTATCGCTGTGTGCAGCAGTCCGAAACGCCGCATCCCAGCTTAAACTGGTGTGCGTAACATCGTCATGAATTCCAATGGTAAATGCTTGCTTGGGCTGAGCGCAGGCTAATTCATCATAAATAGCTTTCACCATACCTGGGGTAAATTCTTTGGAAGATAATCCATACCGTCCGCCGATAATCGTGGGAAAGGGCGCACCACCACGACTATTTTGAGCAAGTGCTGTCACAACATCTTTGTACAAAGGTTCTCCATCGGCGCCTGGTTCTTTGGTGCGATCTAATACTGCGATGTGATGACACGGCACGGGTAACGCGGCAACTAAGCGCTTGGCGTCGAAGGGACGAAACAAGCGCACTTTAATCATGCCGACCGAAGCACCTTGGCTGTTTAAATAATGCACCGTTTCCTCCACCGTTTCTGCGCCCGAGCCCATTAAAATAATGACCCGTTGAGCATCTACTGCCCCCACATATTCAAACACCTGATACTGTCGACCTGTTAACACGGCAAACTGATCCATCAGACTTTGCATTGCATCGGGCAGTGCTTGGTAAAATTGATTCACTGATTCACGTGCTTGAAAATACACATCAGGGTTTTGCGCTGTGCCACGTAACACGGGACGCTCTGGGGTAAGGCTACGCTGCCGATGCTGAGTAATCCATTCTGGCTTAAGCAGCGCGTTGATTACGTCATCACTTAAGGTCTGTAATTTTGCGACTTCATGCGAGGTTCTAAAGCCATCAAAAAAATGCATCACGGGGAGGCGGGTTTGTAAACTGACGACATGTGCTAACAAAGCAAAATCCATAACTTCTTGCGGCGAGTTAGAACACAGCATCGCAAAACCCGTCATCCGTGCAGACATCACGTCACTATGGTCGCCAAAAATGGATAAGCCCTGACAAGCTAAAGAGCGTGCGGCAATATGAAATACGGTAGGCGTTAACTCGCCAGCAATTTTGTACATATTGGGCAACATTAATAATAAGCCTTGCGAGGCGGTAAACGTCGTAGCTAATGCACCAGCTTGTAACGCCCCATGAATTGCGCCTGCCGCACCTGCTTCACTTTGCATTTCAATGATATGAGGTACCGTCCCCCATAAATTAAGCTGTCCTTTGGATGACCACTCATCAGACCATTCGCCCATTGGCGATGCGGGGGTAATGGGGTAAATGGCAATAACTTCACTAAGTCGGTGCGCAATCATTGCCGCAGCTTGGTTTCCATCAATTGTAAGATTGTGCTGTGTGTGCATAAGTTCTCCTTGGCGGGATAGCGAATTGAATATAGGTAAAATACCTATTTATCCTTATCAATCATAGTCCCATTATGGTAATAGTTCTAGGATAAATCCTAAGGCTATTAGCGTAGCAACTGCCCACAATTATACCTTTGTTATAAAGAAGACCTTGCCATGCTTACGTTCATCACTATGGTCAATTGATCATTGTTTGATAAGCAGTAAAAAACTGCGTGGTTAGTGTCTACTACATGCATTGCATTGCATTGCACTGTATTGAATATGTACAAAGATGAATAAGAAAGATTATGGTGCAATCTGTGTTTGGCTAAACAAATCAGCATCGACTAAACAGTATTTGCCTGAGAATCTTAGCGTTAGCCGTAGTCATCGACAGCCCCCCCCAGCGAAGGAGCTAACACACAATAACCACAGATAAGATATTGAATTTAATCGTATTTAAAATAAATAGTTACTTCTTTTATAAAAGTCTGGCGTACATATTGCCTTAACAATATGACTATAAATATAAGGAGTCTTACTATGTCACGTGAATCAGAACAATTTGAAATCTTCTCACCGCACATTAAAAGTGTTGCGCAATGCAAAGAAATATTGCGGGATTTAAATAGCACATGGGGACTGGTCTCAGCTATTGCTGAAATCAGTTGTCCTGCAGAAGCGGCGACTATCTTGCCTGCCATGGAAGCGACTAAACAAGGCTTTGTCGATTTAGAAAATAAACTTACCCTGCAACTGGTTAGTGAAGAAATCAAAAAAACGTGCTTAGATTTAGAATCTAAAGCACAAGTATCCATTGATATTTTGGTGCGTAACTTATACGAACGCACTGCCGATATTGGTTTTTTAGCAACTAATGCCGATATTTGCAATTTTGTCAGTGCCTCAGTTAAAGGCGAGCCAACGGACACGGAGATTATTCATTATTTACTTGATGAATATGGCTCAAAATACACAGTGTACGATGACATTATCATTCTTGATCAGCACAGTCAGATTTTGGCACGGCTTGATCGCAGTACGATAAGTTCTGTCGAGCCCTGTTGTGATCCGATTATTAAACACACCTTACAATCCTCAGCAAATTATCTGGAAAGTTTTGGTAAAACACAGTTACGTCCTGCTACTGAACGCGCGTTAATTTATTCCAAATGTATCCTAGATCCAATCGAAGAGTCGGTGCTGGGCGTGTTGTGCTTATCGTTTCGCTTTGATAACGAAATGGCTGGCATTTTTCGCAGTTTACAAAAACAAGGCGATAAAACTGTCATGTTACTACTGAATGCTGACGCAGAAATTATTGCCAGCAGTGATCATGATCACATTGCCCTAGGTAGACTTATTGAAACCATTCCTGAAGGTAACGCCTATGGCATTGTTGATTTTGCAGGCCGTGAATATCTGGCGGTGACCCATCGTGGCCGTCCGTATCAGGGCTATGCTGGGCAAGAATGGTATGGTCACGCAATGATTCCCCTGCATTATGCATTTAGCACCAGTGCGTCTGATAAAGAAATGAATGCTGAAATTACCCGGCATGGTGATGCATTAACCACCGAACTCTCCAGCCTTATTGCCACCGCCGCCACCGATATTAATTTATTTTTGCATAAAGTGATTTGGAATGGGCAAATCATGGCGGCTAATCAGTATGGCAATTTACTTTCTCTTAAAGCTATTTTAAAACAACTTCGCTCCATGGGCGCGCGCACCGCGCAAGCGTTGGCAGACTCCAGCAGCAAATTGCATTTCACCATGATTGCATCTGAATTACGCACGGCTGAATCAGTTGCGCGCTTAATGATAGACATTATGGATCGCAATCTGTATGAGCGCAGTAATGATTGCCGTTGGTGGGCATTAACCTCTGAAATTAGGCGAATATTATCTGCCCCCAAGTTAAGCCCTATTGATACGCAAAAAATGACTGCAATTTTAAGTTATATCAATAATTTATATACTGTTTATACACGCTTATTTATTTACGATAACAAAGGTAATATCGTTGCAGAGTCCAATTTACACAACGATGCCATTCATAGTGTCGGTCGACAAGTCAACGCCAGTTACGTGCAAAGCACCTTTTCTTTACAGTCTGCTCAAGACTATCGTGTGTCTGCTTTTGAGCCGACTTGGTTATATGAAAACAAACCCACGTATGTTTACAATGCAGCGATACGTCATTGTGATGAGAGCAATAACATTGTAGGTGGCATTGGTATTGTGTTTGATGCCAGCCCAGAATTTAAACACATGTTGGAAGATTGTCTACCCGATAAAGCAGGCGCGTTTGGCTTATTTGTGGAACGTCCCAGTGGGCGTATTATCGCCTCGACAAGTGCCTCGATTTATCATGATGGCGATATTCTTTGGATTGATCCTGAGTTTTTTTCTTTACCTGAAGGCACAGGCAAAGCGCGTATCGTTGCTCATAAAAATACCTATTATGCCGTAGGCTGTTATTCCTCACGTGGTTATCGTGAATTTAAAACGACTGGTGATTATCACAACGACGTCGCGGCCTTTGTGTTTATTCCCATCGGCGAACACACCAGCGTCCATGAATTGTCAAAGCGTGAAGTCATTACTTATCCCCAAGAACCCATTTACGGTGAACTTGTTGATTTGGCTACTTTTTACATTGGCACTCAATTGTATGCATTTTATGCCGCCGATTTACTTGAAGCCGTTGATGGCAGCTTAATCAATCGCTTACCAGGAGTAAAATCGTACATCATTGGTAGTCTCATGTACGCAGACAGTACCACCAACGAGGCCGACAAAAGTGTCACACCCATTATAGTTATTGATGGCTATGCCTTGATTAATGATGAACCTCACCCTAAACAAAGAGAGATTAACGAGGGTGTTGTGCTTATTGTTCGTAGTCAAGAAGGCATTATCGGCTTGTGGGTTGATACCATTGATGCCGTGTGTAGTTTCGACAAAGCAACGATTCGCACCATGAATAATTTACTGCATTGCGATGGCGGTTATGTTAGATCCTTAGTCAATATTCCTGAAAGCACGCTGATTGGTAAAATGTTAGTGATACTTGATCAGAACTTACTTCTCCAGACCGTAAGAAATTATCGCCCGTCCCCTGCCTCCGTACAAAAAGACCTAAGATTATGTTAATACACAGCGTAATGACTTAGCGATACGGCAAAGTTCAGCCAATGAGATTGGCTGAACCTTGTGTACACATGCTGTGAAAAACCACCTTATTACAATATCAATAGTCCCGACATTTTTAAAAAAATAGAGTAATCTTAAATTCAGAGAAAAATGTAGCGACCATGACACAATTTCTGCTGAAAAAAAGATTTCGCGAATTCAACTCTGAAGTCAATGCCAGTAAGTTAAGTCATAACTACCTGATTATGCTAAAATTACAGGCAATAAATTCATGTATTTTCTATGAAATAAAGGCCAGCATAAAACATTGGAAAAGTCATTAAATAACATCTTTCTACTCATAAACACCACCCTTAACGACCTTTGATTTATAGGCAAAC
>QYQN01000143.1 GCA_007280895.1 Methylococcaceae bacterium | reverse complement strand
CAGGAGGGAAGGCAGGCCTCTCTGCAAGCACCGAGGAAAAATCGGGAAGCGCAAGGATGCGGCGGTAACCCGACCGCCTTTTCTTTGGATAATTTCTTTTGGCGGCGCAACAGGAAGTATCTCGCCGTCGGGTGCGAGAACCCGCTTAACAAGCCGTGGCGATAGCGACACTTTACACGTTGTGTTCAATCCGCAGTGAATCTCTGCGTAACATCAGTTAATAAATATGAGGCTTAACAATGAGTGCAGTAGCAGATGAGATTTGGGCAATTTTGCGTGGCTTAGCTGAAGCACAGACAAAAACAGAGGCGCAATTAAGCCGAACCGATGAACAGCTTGCGAGTTTATTGAATGAGCGACAGGAAACTGCACGCGAAATCAAAGCGATTCAACAGGAAACTGCACGCGAAATCAAAGCGATTCAACAGGAAACGGCACGCGAAATCAAAGCGGTTAACACCAGTGTTGGGCGTTTATCAAATCGTCTGGGTGAGTTTGTTGAAGAAGCAGTACGCCCTGCGGCAGTGAGGTTATTTCGAGAATGTGGGCTTGATGTTCACGAAGTGCAGCAAAATATTGTAGTGAAACGAGAGGGTGAAAGTTTAGAAATTGATTTGTTTGTGGTCAATGACAAAGATGCCGTTGCGATTGAATGTAAAAGTAATTTAAGTATTGATGACGTCAATGAACACCTGCAACGTTTAGAAAAAATGAAACGTTTAATGCCACGTTACCAAGGTAATCAAATTCTAGGCGCAGTGGCAGGCATGGTCATTCCTGAACATGTAGCGGCGTATGCGATAAAACAAGGGCTTTATGTTATGGGTCAAACAGGCGAGCAGTTAGGCTTACGTAATGACGCAAATTTTGTAGCAAAGGCTTGGTAACTGTGGGGTGGTTTTTTGTGTGTGATTCACCAAACGTCGCAATACGCTCCCGCTATTACGATCTATGCACTCACCTTGTTTGCCGGATGACGCTAGCGCTTATCCGGTCTACGTGCTAAAGAAATTTATGGAACTCATCGATAACATCAATCACTTGCTTGGTGATAACCTCAAGCAAACACTTCAGCCCAAGGCAAAGCTTAAAATTGCCGCCTCGTGTTTTTCTATTTATGCGTTTGAAGCACTCAAAAAAGAGTTGGAGCGTATAGAGTCACTGGAATTTATTTTCACCTCCCCCACCTTTGTTCCCAATGAAGTCACGGATAAATTCAAAAAAGAACGCCGCGAGTTTCATATTCCTAAAGCCGAACGCGAACGCAGTTTTTACGGCACAGACTTTGAAATCCAGCTCAAAAATAAACTAACCCAACGCGCCATTGCCAAAGAATGTGCCGACTGGATGCGCCGTAAAGCCCGATTTAAATCCAATCGTGGCAAAGCGCCTATGCAGCAGTTTGCTTGCGTGCAAGGTGTTGATAACGATACCGTTTATATGCCTCTGCATGGTTTTACCGCTGTGGATTTAGGCTATCAACAAGGCGATGCCGTGTCCAATTTAGTCCATAAAATGGACGAGACTAGCTTTACCGCGACCTATCTCAACCTGTTTGAGCAAATTTGGCATGATGCTGACAAGCTAGACGATGTCACCGTGCGACTCTGCGATCACATTGCCTCGGCGTATCAGGAGAACGCCCCAGAGCGTATTTATTTCCTGATGCTGTACAACATCTTTAATGATTTTCTGGAAGACCTGACTGAAGACGTACTGCCAAATGACCGCACGGGATATCAAGAAAGTCTGATTTGGCAAAAGCTGTTTAATTTTCAACGGGACGCGGCAACGGGCATTATCAATAAGCTGGAAACTTATAGTGGCTGTATTTTGGCGGACAGTGTGGGTCTTGGGAAAACCTTTACCGCTTTAGCGGTGGTTAAATATTACGAGTTACGTAACCGTTCGGTCTTGGTGCTATGCCCTAAGAAACTGGCAGACAACTGGTTAAACTACAATCAAAATCTTAAAACCAATCTGTTTGCCAAAGACCGATTTAATTACGATGTGTTATGTCATACCGATTTACAACGCACCCGTGGACAATCCTTTGGCATACCGCTAAATCGTATTAATTGGGGTAATTATGATTTAGTCGTCATTGATGAGTCGCACAACTTCCGTAATAACGATGCGTTTAAAGATAGAGAAACGCGTTATCAAAAACTCATGAATGCTGTCATCAAAGAAGGTGTAAAAACCAAAGTGCTGATGCTTTCTGCCACGCCAGTAAATAATCGCTTTAATGATTTGCGCAACCAGCTCGCCTTAGCTTATGAAGGCGATTCCGAAAACCTGAGTGAAAAGCTACGTACCACAAAAAGCATTGATGAAATTTTTCGAAGGGCACAAACCTGTTTTAATGTCTGGTCAACTTTACCCCCCGAACAACGCACAGCCAAAGCCATCTTAACCACCTTGGACTTTGATTTTTTTGAATTGCTAGATAGCGTCACCATTGCACGCTCACGCCGACATATCGAGACCTTCTACGACACCACGGATATTGGCAAATTTCCTGAACGCCGCAAACCGCTGTCTTTTCATTGTCCACTGACCAGTCTTACTGGCCTGATGGATTTTAATACGATTTTTACTCAGCTTTCGTTAATGCAATTAGCTGTGTATGCGCCTATAAATTACGTCCTACCCAGCCGTCTTGCCAAATACGAAGCACTTTATGACACCAAAATTAAAGGTGGAAAAAGCAGATTTAAACAATCGGACCGTGAGCGCAGCTTACAGGCATTAATGACCATCAACTTGCTAAAACGGCTGGAAAGTTCAGTGGCGGCGTTTCGTTTAACCTTGCACAAGCTCAAAAGTAATCATGTCAACACGCTGGCAAAAATAAGCGCGTTTAACACGACAAAAAAAGAGACTCACATTACTGATATGGCTCTTGCTTATGAAAACGCAGAGCCTGATGAAGACGAATTACCCGAGCTAGACGATGCTAAAGTCGGCGGAAAAATACAAATCAACCTGTCCGATATGGACGTAATCAGTTGGGAGCATCACTTAACCGCAGACCTGCTTATTATTGAGGCGTTGCTTAAAGAAATGAACAAAATCAACCCTGAAAACGACAGCAAACTTCAGCACCTAACCGCCCATATTGAAAACAAATTGGCAAATCCAATTAACACAGGCAACAAGAAAATCCTGATTTTTACCGCCTTTGCCGATACCGCCAATTACTTATACACCCAGCTTGCTGATAATTTATTGCACAGCCATCAATTGCACACCGCAAAAGTTACCGGCAGTGACGCGCCCAAATCCACCCTTAAACACAACTATGATTTTCAATCATTACTCACCTTGTTTTCGCCGCTTGCCAAAGATAAAGCCATTATTTTGCCCAACGAACCCAATGAAATAGATATTCTTATTGGCACGGATTGCATCTCCGAAGGGCAAAATCTTCAGGATTGTGATTATCTGATTAACTACGATATTCATTGGAATCCCGTGCGCATTATCCAACGCTTTGGACGCATCGATCGAATTGGCTCACACAATGCCAGTATTCAATTAGTGAACTACTGGCCAGATATCAGCCTTGATGAATACATCAACTTAAAAGAGCGTGTTGAAAACCGCATGATGATTGCTGATGTGACCGCGACGGGGGATGACAACGTCTTAAGTGCCCAATCAAACGATGTGTCCTATCGCAAAGAACAACTGCGGCGCTTGCAGGAAGAAGTGATTGAAATGGAAGACCTGAAAACGGGTGTGTCCATTACCGATTTGGGGCTAAACGAGTTCCGTATGGACTTACTCAATTACGTGAAAGCTAATGGCGACTTGCACAGCATGCCCAGTGGTATGCACGCGGTAGTCCCCGCTGAGCCAGAGCGGGGCTTATGGCCAGGCGTAATTTTCACCTTGCGCAACCTAAATCAAGGCATCAACCTCAATCAGCATAACCGCCTGCATCCGTATTATCTGGTTTACATCAGCCAACAAGGCGACGTCATTACCGATCACACCGAAGTTAAACGCCTGCTTGATTTAGTACGCAATGCCTGCAAAGGACAAAGCCAGCCCCTTTTAGAAAGCTGCCGCATGTTTAACCAACTCACCGAAGACGGGCGCAACATGCAGAAATATTCAGATTTATTGGGCAAAGCCATCCGTTCGATGATAGAGGTTAAAGAAGAAAAAGATCTAGACAGCTTGTTTAGTGGTGGAAGCACTACCGCATTAATTAACACCATAGCTGGCTTGGATGATTTTGAACTGATCACTTTTTTAGTGATTCAAGCGGACAGCCACACACCCTCATGAGCCACGCCTTATTTCATTATCCCAACGCCGCCGCTTTAGGGCGCAAGTTACCCAAAAATAAAATTTATGAACACGCCAAACCCAGTACTGCTGTGCGCGAGTTGTTTGTTAGCCAAGTCGATAAAATCATCTGGCAATACAAATTAGCTCCCGAAACCATCAATTTACCCGCCAAACCCAACGTACCAGAAATACAGATATTCACCCTTGCCCTAAAAACACCGGAACTCAGCGAAGACGTTTTGCGGTGTATTGATCAAGCCATTCCTTTCCCGATTATTTACCAGCTTACCGTGGACGACCGTATCAAAGTTAAAGCGGCGTATAAACGCCCCCATGATACCGATAGCACCAAATGGCTAGTTGACAGATACTTTGAAACTGACTGGCAAGCCAATACTACAGAACGCAGCGAGCTTCCTCTTGTCATTGACCTAGCCGGCCTCTATGAACACCTGCTAAGACAACTTATTCCGCTGCCAGCCAAAACAGGGGAAACGCTCAACGCCCAACTGGAACGCATCGGGATGATTCTCCGTAAACAACAGGAATACCAAAAGTTGGACGCTAAGGTACAGAAAGAAAAGCAATTCAACCGTAAAGTGGAACTCAATAAACAACTGCGAATTTTAAAACAACACCTTGAACAATTACACTGAAAAGTTTAGACTTTAATATAAACAATCGGATTACATAGGGAAAAGATCATGACTGAGGTGGTGTTAGACATCAAACAATGGGGTAACAATCTAGGTGTACGCTTACCGTTATCTATTGCAAAAGAAGCCCATTTAAAAGCCCATCAAACTGTGAAACTCAATGTTGTTGATGGTCAAATTATCATTACACCAGTGGAAAAATCGTTGACGTTAGAACAGCGTCTAGCGCAGTTTGACCCACAACGACACGGTGGTGAAGTGATGACAACCACGCAGCGTTTAGGTGCAGAAGAATGGTGAAAAAGAACCCTCTTTGGGTGCCAGAGCGTCAAGAGATTATCTGGATTGACTGCACTCCCCAAGTTGGTCAGGAAATGCGCGATGTTCATCCTTTCTTGGTGTTGTCGCCTCAAAGTTTTAACGATAAAACCTCATTGGTTATTGGCCTTCCCATGACGACTGCCGACTATAACGCTGATAATCCTTTTGCCGTGGTTGTGGGTAAAAGTCGAACTGAAAAAAACAGTTATGTGCTGTGCCATCAACCCAAGTCTTTTGATTGGCGAATGCGAAACGCAACGCCTCATCCGTTAGGAAAACTCCCGCCTGCTTTGTTTAGTCAAGTCTGCGAGCAACTCAATCAGATTATTCAATTAACCACACCATGACCGAAAAACTCAAACTCCACACCCCAAACATCACCGACGAAAACGTGACCAAAATCGCCGCGTTATTTCCGCATTGCGTCATCGAAGGCAAAATCGATTTCGAGTTACTAAAACAATAATTATCCAACTCCATCATCGACAGCACGCAAGAACGCTATCAACTCAACTGGGTTGGCAAACGCGAAGCCCTTTTAACTGCCAACGCGCCTATCGCTAAAACCTTGCGACCCAACCGCGACGAATCCGTTAATTTCGACAGCACCGAAAATCTTTATATTGAAGGCGACAACCTCGACGCGCTCAAACTGTTGCAAGAAACCTATTTGAACAAAGTCAAAAATTGAAGCTTGAATTGGCAAAGCTTATGTAAAGCGGGCTAATTTTGTGTAAAGTATACGTAAAGTGATCTCTGATTAATTGACAGAGTGAATAAAGGACATAAAAGCCATGAACATCGCACAAACGATTTATCAACATGTTAAAACCATGCCAATGGCAAAAGCCGTTGAAGTATTACATTTTATTGAGTTCCTTGAAACAAAACAGGATAGCGCCATCAATGAAACAGAAACCAACGATGTCATGGAATTTATGCAAAGCTTACCCTTAGGTGAACGCACAGATACAGATATTAATACCCAATTTCAGGCATTAAGAGATGAATGGAATCCCTCCGCGCCCAGGCAAGGGCGAGGCGAGATAATGCAATTAATTTAAAATAACCGTGCGCTAAAATGGGAAAATACACAAAATTATTAACCTCAATCTTATCCGGTAGCTCTGATAAAAATATCGCTTTTGAAAGTTTATGCCGATTACTACTCAGATTGGGTTTTGAGCAACGCATCAAAGGCGACCACTTTATTTTTTCGCGTGAGGGTGTTGATGAAATTATCAATGTACAACCCTTGGGGAAAATGTCAAAGCCCTATCAAGTTAAACAAGTCCGCCAAATCATTTTGAAATATAACTTAGGAAACGTAGATGTTGACGAATAAATATGAACTTATTATTTACTGGAGTCAGGATGATGACTGTTTTTTAGTTGAAGTCCCTGAGCTTTCAGGTTGCATGGCAGATGGTAAAACCTATACAGAAGCGGTTTTAAACGCTGAAAAAATCATTGCTGAATGGATTGAAAGCGCACAAATGCTAGGGCGCAACATTCCAGAGCCACGCGGTAAATTAAT
>QYQN01000135.1 GCA_007280895.1 Methylococcaceae bacterium | reverse complement strand
CTGAATTAATTTAGAAAAAATTGTTTTATACGTAGAGGCTGTGGGTATTATTGTCGCTTTCGCATCAAAGCCTGTGTTGGCATTATATTTTGCGCCAATAGTTAAGTAGCCCGCTTTGGGGCTGACTTTTGCAGAGGATGATATTAAATAATGCTATGCCCTTTTTTGGTGATGGCTCAGATTTTAAAAACAACCCTTATCTGGGTGGTATGTAACAGGCAAAAAGGACTTAGTGTTTACGCTAAGTCCTGATCTAAGCCTTATCAGTTGATAGAGTGCTGAGTCGATACGACGGCACAGATGCCGAACAGCACGCTCATGATGACAATGATAGTTAACGTGAAGTTCAATACATTCACAGTTAAGTTAAGGTGGATAAGCGGAAGAGGCTGTGAAAGTAGTATGATTTTACCTTCCCTCATTCGATAAACTCATGACGTGCCTTTGAAAAATGGGGCTTTATTTAATTCATAAACCACTGATACGCATCAGCACACCTTACTCTTTAATTCGAATCAAATCATGGCAACTTTTGCAAGTTTCCCCAACTTTGCCAAACTGTACTTTAATGGCGTTAATATCCCCTGTTGCCGCCACTTTCGCCAAGTCGTTAGCAGCTTCATTGAAGGCATTAGCGACCACAGTGACCTCTTCTTTTTTCTGAAAAAATTCTGGTTTAAGACGACTAGCTTTCCAACCAATACCTTTATCTGTACCCTCACCATAAAGCTCGCCTAAGCCTGAATTAGCTGTTGCAGCGATAGCATTTGCAGCGGCTGCCACATAATCCTTGTTAAAGGTTTCAGGATGATCGATAACTTGTTTTTTGATTTTACTGGTATTCCATCCTAAAAATGAATACGCCGATTGACGAAAACGTATTTGTTCTTCTATCGGACCAGCGGCAACTGTGGTCGCGGTTGCAAATAACAACGTGACTAATTTGAAATTGATTTTCATGTGCTTATTCCTTAATGATTAAAAAATAGAGATTAAAAACTTGGCACAGTAATAGGTGCCACAGGTGACGAAACGGGCATGATCATGGGCGTGACATTCCACACTAACCACACAACCCCGCCAGAAATAAAAACCGCAATCCACAGACGAAATACACTTCCACCCGTCACAGTGGTCGCTAACGATTTAGGTACGACTTTGTTACCCGTTAACATAGGCGTAATTAAATTAGTCTTTTTGATGCAGCGATAATAAACAATTGAAGCTAAATGTAACGCCAGCAATAGCAGCAAGACATTGAAAGACTGTTCATGCAAGCCACTGACACGGTCTTTGATACTGTCTTCATTAAGCAGTATGAAGAAGGGGCCAGCATAGGCAATATCATCACTGGCAAATAAGCCCGAACCAACTAACGCGACCAAATCAGCTAATAATGCAAATACCGACAACGCTCCCAAAGGATTATGCCCGACACCTTGCCAACGACCTTTAAAATAAGCACGTAACCGTGACACGCTAGGAAAAAAACTGGCAAAACGAGCATGAGTCGTTCCTAAAAATCCCCAACACACTCGAAACACAAGTAGACCTAAAATAAATGAACCAATACGCCCATGCCAGTCCATAAGATTGCCGCCTAAGGTCGCAGTCACGTAAGCGGCTACCACGGCAACCACCAATAGCCAATGAAATAATCTGATAGGAACATCCCAAACTTGCGTTATTACTTTAATAAAGAACTCCACGCTTGTGCTATGACAGGGCAGCCATAAGGCTGAGTATTGGACTTAGCCACTTTTTTGCCCTCGGCTAAATCGGCTAAGGCGGCACTGATATAATTTTCTGCTGTAGGAATATCTGCCTGATATTGTGAAGCAATATTGTCGACAGCACCTTGATAAACCAGCACACCATCAGAATTAATAATATAAATTTGCGGCGTGGTCTGTGCACCATAGAGCCTGCTAAGTCTTCCTTCTGTATCAAGAAAAATGTTACTCGCACTGTCTTCAACAGGCAACTTTGTAATCCTTATCTGTTCCCCCTTAGCTCCTGAAACCATGGCAATAACTTGCAACCACACTATATTTCTAAGGTGAGCACTTTTCTGTAAACGTGGCAGACTGCCCCGTTGATAATGTTTTTTAACATAGGGACATTCGGCATTTGTCCATTCTAAAATTACGGTTTGACCGCGCAAATCGACTAGATTAACCATAGCACCATCAAGGCCTGTGGCGGAAAATAAAGGCGCTGGCAGGTCAATTGTGAGGGCAGCAAACGCCACGGTGCACGTAACCATAAAAAGTAAGACTATTTTAATGATGCGTGTACTGCCCATCGTGAACTCCCTAATAATTCGTGCCGTTTTTAGTGGCGCAAATGCGTATTAAAAAATTGGATAGTGCGTTCCCAAGCCAACTTGGCTGCGGCTTCGTCAAAACGCGGCGTGGTGTCATTGTTAAAACCATGCTGAACATCAGCGTAAATATAGGCTTGATACTCTATTCCAGCTGCTTTCAACGCCGTTTCATAAGCCGGCCACCCCGCATTGATTCGTGGATCGTTGCCTGCATAATGAATCAACAGCGGTGCTTTTATCTTTACAGTGTCTTCGGCACTTGGCTGACTACCATAAAAAGGCACCGCTGCTGCCAACTCAGGAAGCTGTGTCGCCAGAAAATTAACCACGCCACCACCGTAACAAAAACCCACCGCACCCACGTTGCCATTGCCTTCTGGCAGTTTTTTTAAGAGCTCAAATGCCTTAATAAAATCGGCCTGTAATTTGCTTTTATCTAATTTCTGAAACAACTCACGGGCAACGTCTTCATTACCTGGATAACCCCCCACAGACGCCAAACCATCGGGCGCAAAAACGATAAAATTATCTAAAGCAATACGCCGCGCAATATCCTCAATATGAGGGTTCAAGCCACGATTCTCGTGAATCACTAATACCAGTGGTAATTTCTCTGCCGCCTTAATCGGCTTCACCAGATAACCACGTAACGTTCCGTTGCCATTAGGCGAGGAATACTCTACATAAGTCGACACGATACGCGAATCATGTTCAGAAATTTGCTGCGCCTCGGCAAAACGCGGATTTAACGCGTCCAACAAGGCTTCTGCGGTAACGCCCAGCACCGCAAATTTAGCTGCGGAAGATAAAAAACCCCGCCGCGAAATATCGCCGTGAACGTATTTATCAAACAAGCTTAAAACTTCGGGAGAAAAATCATCTGCTGTTTTACGCGTCATGGAAAATGTCCTTAACAGGGATTAAAAAAGTTCATCGGACTAAAAGGCTTCAGCATAAACAATCTGTTGCACACCTGACAGCTGATAACGTGGTGTTATTTCCAACGCCCGTTAACACCCGAAGTTAGCAACGCAATTTTATAAGCCGCACCGCGCCCAACGATATAAAGTGTTTTTTTATCTTGGCCAGCAAAAGCTAAATTTTGTGGCTTTTTAGGTAACTGAATCACGCCTAAAGCGTCACCTTTATCGCTAAAAACTTCTACACCCGCATTGGAGGCGACATAAAGTCGATTATTGGCATCTACTGCGAGTCCATCTGCACCACTTGAAAATTCGCCAGATTCCCCCTTACTCCAACCTGCTAATTTGGCATAATTTCGTTTCGTGCCAACTGAACCATCCGCCACAATATCGTAAGCAAGAATATATTCGCCATCAGTATTGGCAACATACAGAACCCGCTCATCACTGCTAAGTTGAATGCCATTAGGTCGTTTAAGGTCATTGACAATACGTTTAACTGCGCCCTCTGGACTAATGTAATAAACGCCTGGCGTGGAAGCGGGTGGCGTAGGAAGTTCTTTAGAAGGTCGGGTACCGCTATCCGTAAAGTAAATACCGCCATGTTTAGTTCGCACCAGATCATTTGGACGTTGATAAGCCGTCCCTTCAAAATCTTGACTCAAGGTTTTTTCTTTGCCTGGTGGATAAATAATACCCACTTGTGTTTTTACCGTCTGCACCGCAATCAAATCGCCGTTATCACTAAACGCCAAGCCATTTGCACCATTGCTATGCTCCAGAAAAGTGGAAACGGTATTATCAGGCGCAATGCGCGTAATACGATTAGCTTTAGTCTCAGTAAACAACAAACTGCCACTGCCATCTGCTGCGGCAATTGGCCCCTCGGTACCTTCAAAACCATCCTTAATAAATTTAATGGGCGTTCCGCCCGCCGTCACACCAGTAATCGCTGGCGTAAAAAAGTCTTCAGGAATGGCCTGCGGTTCCGCCTGCCCCACCGCTGAACAGCCCAATAAAACCAACGCTGCGACGACTGGCAATAACCGATTACGTGATAATTTAGACATAATAAATTCCTTATAAAACGAATAGTTGAAAAAAAACCACCCAATACAACAGGTTCATTATGTTTAAGCTGACTGGCTCACCCAACAGGTCAAGCCGTACATACCCAACAAGAAAACACTGCCATATCAGGCGGCAAAACACACACACCTAAAAATCAATGCGCACTCACTGACAAAATAAACGCCCTGCCAGTCGCCGCCTAAACTAAGCTTATTAAAAATTGGTGCGGAAATTCACCCCAAAATAACGTGCATCCCCATTCGTCAGATTCACCGCAGCGGTGCTGCTGTACTGTCCATAATCGGTTGCATAAATCGTGTCAAAGATATTTTTGCCAATCAAATTAAGATTGTATTTGCCGTCTTTGGTGCTCACGCCAATACCACCATCAGTCACATGGTAAGCATCTTGAATACCTGATGACGATAAATTGGCATTTAAATTTGTTTTTGATTTATAACTGTTCACCATAAAGGCGTGCCATTCCAAACCATAATCATTCCATAACCCTAAACCAAACGGTAACTGGTAATCAAAACCAATATTGGCAGTAAACTCGGGAGCATTTGGCAGCGTCCGTCCGGTAAAGTCACAAGGAGTAACGGTATTATTAAGCTCTGGCGGACAGGTTGCATTTTTGAAATCGGTATACACGCCGTGGTTGTAGGAACCATTAAAAAACAGACTCAAGCCTTTATAAGGCAACCAATTGGTTTCCAACTCAACACCTTGCAACTGAATACCTTTGACATTACCCAAGGTTGTGCGATAACCCGACGCCTGACTAGGATCAATTTCCAATAATTGTGATTGGAAGCCCTCAACATCAGTGTTATACAAATTAAGGTTAACAGCCAATTTGCGCTCAAACCACGTGCTTTTAATACCTAATTCGTAATCCATCACATCTTCAGGATTAACGTTGTCGATATTACCAGCACTGTCAAATTGCGCCGCGCCCGATTTTTGTCCCCCTGATACCGAAAAATACGGCATCAAATCTTTCGTCAATTTATAGCTAGGATTAACTAACCAGTTTTGTGAGTCTTGATCAAAACCTTGGCGACCAGCGCTCCACACATTGCCGATGGCTTTATTACGAATATCTACCGCATCGGCTATTTGCTCTGCCGTTGCACCGACAACATTATTTAAATTAGTGCCCCCTTTATAAGAGGCAGAACCTCGGTTGTCGCGTTGTTCGTAGGTTTCCCGCAAGCCTAAAGTCAGCGTTGCGGCATCAGTGATATGCCAGTTTGCTTGGGCAAATGCTGCCAAGCTCAATACTTGAGGTGCCATCGTGCCTTCTTGCACTACGCCATCAAGTGAATTTCTCATCAATTCCCGCCCCACCGATGAACTGTTCAGACGTTGGAATACTGAATTGCTGGCAAAGAACGCACCGGCATCCGAGCCATACAAGCGCTGGTTATGCGTATCGGCCTCGCTGTGTAAGGCAAACAGCCCCACTTGATAATCAACCGGACCAGACTTATCAGAGGACAAACGCAACTCCTGCGACCATTGTCGATTTTGTACTGTCCAACCGTTGATATGATGAATATCGGCGGTAGAGTAGTCACCATCATGATGCGGCTCGAACAATGAATAGCGATACGCTGAAATGGACGTTAATTTATGCCCCAATACATTCTCCCAATTAATTTCACCCGAAACACCTTCTTGATCACCACGAGAAACTTGATGATCATTTAGTGCCAGTTTGCGAGGATCACCAATGGAAGTAATGGGTTGCCCTGAATTACTCAGATAATTAAACCAATCACGAGATAAACGCGAGCTAAATGTCGTAGGCCTAAGCGTGCCATCAGCAAATGTGAGTGGATCACTGACTAATGGCCTGACACTTTGAGTTTGAGTAGATGACGAGCGATCAGCAATAATACGTGCAGAAACCGTATCACTAGGCGTTAAGAGAAACTGAATCCGACCACCCAAGGCATTGGTTTCACCTAAGTGACCAATGGTTTCAGGTGCATCTAAATTTTCCACAAAGCCATCACGTTTATCGACATACATTGATGCACGGTAGGCAAGTAATCCTGGCAGAATAGCCCCCGTTGCTGAGGCTTTACCTTGCAGCGCATCACGGTTGCCCGCAAAGCCTTCAATGTAATAGCCAGACTTAAACGACGGCGTTTTAGTGACGACGTTAATTAACCCTAAATTGCTATTTTTACCTTGCAAAGTCCCCTGTGGGCCACGCAATACTTCAACATGATCAATGTCCACATAATTCGACCACGTTGACCCCACCCATGATGACCAGACATTATCAACTTGCACACCCACACTGGATTCCATTGACTCATTGCCGCTGTTTTTACCTAAGCCACGCAAGGCAATACTGGTTTGACGAACGTTAGCACTGGTGACGGACAAATTAGGAACGCGCCTTGCCATATCCTGTACCGTGACGATATTGTCACGCCTCATCATATCGCCGCCAATGACCGCAATAGGAATAGGCACTTCCTGTAATTTTTCCTCACGACGACGCGAATTAACAACCACTTCAGATAGATTTTTCGGCTCTTCAACGGCAACAGGTTGCTCCACTTCAGCAACACTTTCCACAGGTGGGGCGGTCACTACAGGCTCTGTAGGAATAACGGGCGTACTCTCACCCGTTGCCGCGCCCACTTTTTCCGCCAAGGCTTTTTTAAGTGCCTCACGTTCTTTATTAGCCTTTTCCAACTCTAGTTTTAAACGGCTATTTTCATAGCTTAGTTCTGCATTAACCGAGCTTGGCTTAGCAAATCCAGTGCTGGGTATAACTAAGCTTGCGCCAGTAACCATTGCCAAGACACTACCTAATAACACCTGCTTACCAAGCACTTGAGGAGGGTTTGCGACAGTGCAATCGTTACTATTCTGCAACACTACGCTAGGATTCCTTAGACGTGACGGCCTATCATTTTTTTTCATTGCATTTCCTTGTAGTCATTTAAAATTTAATTCATGGCAAATTAAAGACAAAACATTGCCTTGCAGCGTAAAAAAGCCGCTCATTACTTGATCGAGGAGGGACTTACTGGCTGAGCGTTAACACCGACAATTTACTGATTCCAGACCGCTCAATCGAAGACATAACTTTAGCAACGATGCCATATTGCACGCCATCATCAGCATTTAAATTGAGCGCGATTTCAGGATCGGCTAACTTGCGTGTTTTCAATTCATTTTCAAAAGATGCCAAAGGAATTTCAGTTTTATCAATAAAAATTTTCCCTTGCGCATTAACACTGACATACACAGGATCTTTATCTTCAGGCGGAGCTGTTTCAGCAGTTTTAGGCAAATTAACATGAATAGCGTTGGTCAATAATGGCGCGGTAACAATAAAAACCACCAGCAATACCAACATCACGTCAACCAGCGGCGTAACATTAATTTCACCCATCACATCATCACCATCTTCTTGAGTTTTAAAAGCCATTAGATGTGCTCCCCTTGCGCGTGTAATTTTTCAGAAAAAGTCTCTTTACTCCCTGCCTCAACGCGCCGCGCTGAGGTACTTGAAGGCGCTATTGGACGCTTGATAATAAATGAAGTTTTTAAGGCAAGATGGACAAAATCAGTAGCAAAATCATCCAGTAAAGCCAACACCACTTTATTTCTACGAATAAAAAAATTGTAGGCAATCACCGCAGGTACCGCGACGGCAATCCCAATAGCGGTAGCAATCAACGCTTCACCAATAGGGCCTGCCACCACATCCAAACTTGCAGAGCCGCTTTTGCTAATACTGGTTAAAGCCCCCATAATTCCCCACACTGTGCCAAACAAACCAACAAAGGGCGACACACTGCCGATGGTGGCAAGTACCGCCAACCCGCCTTCAACTGAACCGCGTTCTTTCTGCATTTGTTGACGCAAACGCCGATCTAATAACTCTTGGCGATCACCTGTATGCACAAGATCATGCGTTGTGGTACCAGTATCTGCCTCAATCAACGTGCTAAAACCCGCTTGCGCTACCCTAGCAACAGGGCCTTGATAAACCTTCAACTCAGCAGCAACTTGTAAATCCGATGCGCTCCAAAATTGTTTATTAAAAATTCGATTATGGTGAGAAATCCGTACATGCTGTATCCCCTTGATAAGTATCAAAGACCATGTCGCCACAGAAAACCCAACCAATACCCAAAGTGTGCCATCAACAATGGCAGTAGACGTAATATCAGACATGTTATAAACCCTTAATTCTCTAAATTAAATGCAATAGGTACCGTCACCCAACCAGCGATAGGCGTTTTGCCTCGCATCGCAGGAACAAAAGACCATTGTTTGACTGTTTTTATAGCGGCCTCATCCAATATCGAATGACCACTGGATTTACTTACTGCCACTGAATCTGGCTTGCCATTTGGCTGCACATGAACCTTCAACATTACTTTCCCCGCTAAGCCTCTCTCCATAGCAATTTCTGGATACTCTGGCGACGGATTATGCAAATAAGCAGCACCGGCTTTGGGCTCAGTTACTTTTTCTACAACGGGTGGCGGTGTAACGACTGGCGCTGCTGTGGTTACTGGCGCAGGCGACTCAACAACGGGAACGGACGAAACAACTGGCGGTGGCTCAATAGGCTTCAGCACTGGTTTTGGTTTGAGCTTTTTAGGTGGCGGCTTTAACGCCACCACTTTAGGCGGAGGCGGTGGCTGAAGAACGGGCGTAGGCTTAGGTGGCGGTGGTCGCAGCAAGGTGATCTGCACCTTTGGCGGCACCTTAACTGGCTCAACAAGCTCCTCAACCACGGCATGCGCGTGTTTAAAATAACTAACCAAAGACCCATGGATGACTATAGACAGCACGCCAATAAGTAGATAATCACGCCAGCTATTATCACTTTGTTCGGGCGTTGATTTAAAATAACCAAGATCACCACTAAAAATTGTTGGCATAAAATCGGTATTAGCAGCCGTTTTAAAAGGCAGCACATTTACTGTTTTAAGTGCTTCTGAGGGTGCAACTGTTGATTTAATATGCTGAAAATGTAGTAAAGAACTGCTCATTAGATTCACCTGTCTTCTTAATTAGGTTTGCCGAAAACCGATAAGGCTGCCACGATACTCAACGACACTTATCGACTTTAATTTAATCTTTGCACGGGCTATGCCAAAGTATAAAAAAACCATAATTTAAAAAAAATATATTTAATTAACAATGCTTTACAAATTAAATAACACTGATTTTTTGTCTTAATGAAAACCATGTTACCTGCATTTTAAGCAACACCTTGTTTATCACCTGTTTCATCAGAAACACACTAATCCACTAAATTTTGATACGCGTCTGAGCCTTAGCTGATCGCAAACACGCCTCTTTCAGCCAAGGCACAAACAAAAAAAAGGGCCTGCTAAGGCAGACCCTTTGTTAAGAGTGTTTTAACACTAAACTAGACAGCAACTGCCCGTTGCTTACACTGTTTCAAGTTGACTTAACGGCTCTACTGTAGACGTTAAATTAGGTAAATGTGTTAATAAGGTATTCGCCAACTGCTCAGCTTGTACACGAATTTCTGGTACAGCAATGGTTTCCCAAAGCATACCTTTTTGTGGAGGACCTAAGGTATACAAACACTCTGAATGCGTGCCATCACTATAAATCAAGGCGCCGTCTGACCCAACATTAAGACCAAGTGCCAACGGATCAGGCTCAATCGATTGCTGACTCAACAAACACGTAACAAATAAATTATTAAGTTTTCGATAATTACTCTCCGCGCCAGAGCAATTAACAACAGCAGAAACACTAAGTGTCGTCGCCGTTGCTAAGCCACGCTGCTTTATTAACACCTCCACGCCCTGCTCTGTTTCCTGATAGGAAAAAATTCGTCCCGTATGCTTTTGTAATTGTCCCGACCTGACTAATTCATTTAGCCGTTCTGCAACGACAGGCGGTAAGCGGTGTCGATGATTATCCCAATAAACCCGTACATGACGCAAAAAACGTCGGCGTTCGACTAATGACAAACTTGTCCACAATATTCCAATACTAGGTCTAAGCGCATCAATCACCGAGCGCCAATCGCAATCACTCTCACGAATATAACGTCGTATCTCATGCAGCCATGCCCGAACAGAAGGCGACTTGGCGTGCACATCAAGACTAAACGCTAAGGGCTTGTGCGGCTTATGTTCTTGTGGCCACACGCCACGTCGCGACACCGTATGAATAACGCCCTGATAGCCAGCATTACTCAAAGTAATAGCCCAATCAACCATCGTTAGCCCTGACCCAATCAACACACACGAGGTTGTTTTAAGTAATGCTTGTAAGACCCCACGTTGCCAAGGGTTGCTAAAATAGCGTGGGCTTTGATAAAAAACGGGATTTTCTATAACAGGATCGCCAGGTGGAAAATTACCTAAGGCCAACACCACTTTTTGAACGCGTAAATGTTCACCATTAAGTAAGCCAATCATTACGCTCTTTGGCTCGATACGCAACGCAACAGCTTTATCTATTTTTCTTTCCAAATACACACCGTTAGCCACGGCATTGTGCTCGGCATTATCTAACAGCTCGACTAAGTAATCCCCATACGCACCCCTTGGTAAAAACGACGTAGCAGTAACAGTATTACTTTCAGTTTGCCACGGTACGTTTAACTCACCCTTGGCTTCTTTTTTCTTTGCCCATCTTAAAAAATGTACTGGATCCTTAGGAAAAGCACTCATATTAGCGGCGGGAACATTCAATAAATGGCAAGCACTGTCGGTGCTATAAGCAACTCCGCGAGCAAATTGCGCAGGATTAGCTTCAATTAAATAGATAGTCAGTGGAAAACTAGCTTGACGTAAGAGATGTACAGCAACCATTGTCCCGCTAAACCCTGAGCCAATGATTGCAATACTAGAGTGCTGAGCAGAACGTTGTGAGTGTTGAGTAAATGAAGTCATAATTACCTAGAGTGATGGGTTTATCTGGAGGTGAGATGGGCCATTTATGGCGCTAAAGTCAATCCCGCCCTTTGACTCAAAGCAACTACCGTACCAGAAACTCAATGTCACCATGCACGCCAAAGAAAACCGCACGCCAAACGGTTATTGCTACTATAGCAACAGGTACTGATG
Source organism: Methylococcaceae bacterium (assembly GCA_007280895.1). Lineage (GTDB taxonomy): Bacteria > Pseudomonadota > Gammaproteobacteria > Methylococcales > Methylomonadaceae > Methylovulum. Next base: position 27,875 of record QYQN01000135.1, on the reverse strand, counting down.
AATAACTGCTGCCTAGTAACCAGCGTCACAACCATTAACCATAACGGTGACTATTGGCAACAACACAGCCTTACCCTACTTTTGAATAAGCGGCACGGGCAAAAATTGTTGCCAATTAACCTTGCCACCAACCTTGTCTTCCGTGGGCAAGGTTGTAGCATCCCAACCGCCACCCAAGGCTTTCACCAATTGCACTGCGGCAAGCAATTGTCGACCGTGCAACTCTACTGCGGTTTCTTCGTTGGTTAATGCTGTGGTTTGCGCCGTCATCACATTCAGATAACTAACCGTGCCCGCGTTGTATTGATTCATCATTAAATCAACGGCGTTATGTGCAGAGGTGACTGCTTTCTTTTGTACCTCAGTTTCCTGCGCGAGTAAGTGAAGCTCGGTCAGATAATCTTCCACCTCAACAAAGCTGGTCAACACGGTGTTACGGTATGCCGCAACATTTCCCTTAAAGCTATTAACCGCTGCGGTCAGTTGCGCACTGCGTGCACCGCCGTCAAACAATGGCAACGCCAGCGCTGCCGGCCCTAAAGCCCAATACGTGGCGGCGGTGGTGAACAGCGAGGATAACTCGGTACTTTGGCTGCCACGGCTAGCGCTAAGATTTACTTTGGGATAATACGCTGCTTTAGCGACACCAATTTGTGCATTGGCGGCTGCGGTCAAACGTTCTGCTGCGGCAATGTCAGGCCTACGTTCCAGTAATTGCGAAGGCAACATAACAGGAATCGAGGGCACTGGCGTAACCCTTGCTTGGCGTGAAATGCTAAGTGCTGAAGGTGGCTTGCCCATCAATAAGGCAATGGCGTGTTCACATTGCTGGCGTTGAATGCCGCTATCAATAAGACGGGCACGCACTGATTCCAATTGTGTTTCAGCCTGAATACTGTCGGTTTTAGCCGCTACTCCCGCGCGGTAACGGTTTTGAATAATTGTTAAGGTCTTCTCATACCTAGCAATCGTTTCCGTTAACAAAGCGATATGGGCATCAATTTTACGCAGCAAAAAATAGTTTTGTGCCAGCAGTGCTTGCGCCGACAAACGCAAGGCCTGAACAGTTGCCGCACTTGCCTGCGCGGTGGTGGCGTTCGCTTCAACCTGTTTTTTTACGCTGCCCCATAAATCTGGCTCCCAAGCAACACTAATAAGGCCACCAAATAAATTTCTCACCCCAGAAACAGCAACACTCTGTCCGCTTGCCGCACGAAAACGGTTGGTTATCGCCGTGGTTGACAGCAGCGGCGAATAAGCAGACGTTGCCGATTGCACCAACGCTTGGGCTTGGGCATAGCGTGCTTCTGCCTCAGCAATGCTTAAATTAGACGAGGCAACCTGCCGCTCAAGCGTCGTTAAATACGGATCATTAAACAGCACCCACCAGTCTTCAGGAAGCTGTGCATCACGCGGCTGCGCCTGCGTCCAGCCTTTTATTTCTTTAAAATCAGTGGGCACCGTACTGAGTGGACGACGATATTCTGGCCCTACAGTACACGCTGAAAGGCATAACAGTGCGGTTAACACCACACAACGGCACGCTAAAAAATATGTTGTCACGATGATCTTTAATGGCTTAATTAAGGGTGGACAGCGTTCTTGTTGCGGCGTAAACACCACGTTTGGAAACGATCTAAATAAAGATAAATAACTGGCGTGGTGTATAAAGTTAGCACTTGACTGAACAGTAAACCGCCAATAATAGTGATCCCTAACGGGCATAACAGTTCCGAACCATAGCCCGTTCCAAAGGCCAGCGGGACGGCGGCAAGTATTGCCCCAAAAGTGGTCATTAAAATAGGACGCAAACGTAACCGACACGCGGCACGAATGGCTTCATCAGCACTTACCCCCTGCTGGCGTTCTGCGTTCAAGGCAAAGTCAATCATCATAATGGCATTTTTTTGAACAATGCCAATCAATAAAATCACCCCAATCAAGGCAATAATGCTAAATTCAGTCGCAAACGCCAGTAAGGCGATGAGTGCGCCCACTCCAGCGGAGGGCAAGGTTGAGAGAATAGTCAATGGATGAATCACACTTTCATACAGAATGCCCAGCACAATATAAATGGCGAGCAATGCAGACAAAATTAACCAAGGCTGATTTTTTAAGGTTTGCTCAAATTCTTTCGCAGACCCTTGAAAGCTCCCGTGCAAGGAAATTGGCAAAGTTAAGGTATTGAGTGCGTTATTTATTGCTGCGCTGGCGGTTGATAACGACACCCCAGCAGCCAAATTAAAGGAAATGGTTGCCGTTGGAAACTGCCCCTGATGATTAACAGATAACGCCCGTGGGGTTTGTTGATAACGACTAAACGCAGCTAAAGGCACTTTTGACCCTGTAGGATTAGCCGCCGTTGCAGGCACACTTATATAAATATCCCTTAATGCTTCGGCATTTTGTGCATAGTCAGGCGCCACTTCCATGACCACATGATATTGATTAAGCGGCATATAAATCACCGAAACCTGTCGTTGTCCAAAAGCATCGTTTAAAGTTTCATCAATCAAGGCCTGAGTCACGCCTAATCTGGCCGCAGCAGTGCGGTCAATGTGCAATGAAATTTGCCGACCATTATCCTGCTGATCGGTATTCACATCGGTCAACTCTGGTACGCTTTTTAACGCAGTCACGACACGCGGTGTCCATAGCTTAAGTTCAGCAAGCTGATCGGCTTCCAATGCGTATTCATAATTAGCGGGCGAGGGTCTGGCACCAATACGCAACTCTTGCGCAGGTCTTAAATACACGCCCACGCCCGCTAAATTAGCAAATTGGCGACGAAATTTAGTCATCAATTCATCCGCGCGCAGCGTCCGAGTACCCAAGGGTTTAAGCATCACAAATAAGCGGCCATTGTTAGCCCGCTCACCTTCTGTGCTGCCCATCACCGCTTCAACATCTGGATCTTGTTTAATACTCTGCACGATAGTTGCCAGTTTTTCTTGCATTGCTCGCGACGAAATTGTCTGCTCACCTTGAATACCGCCCAGCAACCTGCCCGTATCTTGATCTGGAAAAAAACCTTTTGGGATAATTGAATACAGATACACGTTTAAACCAATAATCACTGCCAGCAATAAAATCATCAACGGCTGATGCCGCAATGCCCAAGCCAGTGACGTGTCATAAATTAGCGATACCTGATGGAAGACCTTGTCACTGAATTGAAATAACCCTTTCCGTTTGCTAACAGTTTCAGCATGAAGCCAGTGGGCACACAACATAGGGGTGGTGGTAAAGGATAATAATAATGAGATAAGTACCGCAGCCGACAAGGTCAGGGCAAACTCCTGAAACAAGCGTCCCACAATCCCACTCATCAATATTATTGGACTAAATACCGCAAGCAATGACAGACTCATCGTCACTAAGGTCGCCCCCGTTTCCTTAATGGCGCGCAGTGCCGCCTGAGTTGGCGTGAGCCCTTGGGCTAAGTGTCGATTGGCGTTTTCTATCACGACTATCGCATCATCAACGACAAAGCCTGTGGCGACGGTAAGTGCCATCATGGTTAAAATATTTAAACTGAAATGGCAACTATACATCAGCCCAAAGGTGGCGACTAACGCTACCGGTACGGTAACAATAGGAATCAGTGCCGCACGCCAGTTTCCTAAAAACAGCAGTACCACCAAGATGACCAGCACCACCGCAACCACCAAGGTTAACTTAACTTCTTGAAGTGCGTCCCGAATAAAAATTGAACGATCCATCGCTACCGTTAATTCCACAGACGGCGGAAGCGAGGCGTTTAAGTGTGGCAAAAAAGCCTTTACCTTATCAACCGTTGCAATCACATTGCCACGATCCTGCTTAAACAAAGCCAATAACACCGCAGGTTTATCATTCATAAACCCCGCAGTACCTCTATTTTCAGCCGCATCGATAGCCGTACCAATATCAGTAAGATGAACGCTTGCACCGTTTCGATAAGCCACCACTAGGGGCAAATAATCTGCTGCGGTCTTAGCTTGATCATTAACCATAATTTGCCAATAATTTTTGGCATCTTCGATAGCTCCTTTTGGTTGCGTAACATTCGTTGCGGTAATGGCTGTCCGCACCTCCTCAAAACTAAGCTGATATTTTGCCAAGGCCGCAGGATTAAGTTCTATCCTAACCGCCGGCAAGGAACTGCCCCGTATCGCAACCTGCCCCATACCATCTATTTGCGAGAGTTTTGGTGCCAAAATATTCGAGGCGACATCAAATAACTGCGCACGCGTGAGCGTCGCTGAGGTTAACGCTAAGATCATCAGCGGCGTATCGCTGGGGTTATTACGACGATAACTAGGACGGGACGGCATATTAGCAGGCAACAGCGTACTTGCTGCGTTAATGGCCGCCTGCACATCGCGTGCCGCAGCGTCAACATCACGATTAAGAGCAAATTGTAAGCTGATGTCTGTGCTACCAAAGCCACTAGACGACGTCATTTCGGTGACGCCCGCAATATGTCCCAACGCTCGTTCCAATGGCGTAGCAACACTGACGGCCATGGTTTCAGGACTCGCGCCTGGAACAGTTGCCCTAACTGAAATAGAGGGAAAATCAACCTGTGGCAATGCTGCTATGGGCAGTTGAAAATAGGCGAGTATGCCAGACAACGCTAAGCCTAGCGTCAACAACGTGGTGGCAACAGGACGGGTGATAAAATAGCCTGAACATGACATGATTAATCCTTTTTGGTGTTTTGGTGGATGCGCTAGGCCTCATGACAGGTATCCACTCTACAAATCTTCAGCAATTCTCATTATGATCATCTTGGAGAATACGGAGTCCACTTGCTTTAGCCCTTGGTTAACAAGGCTAAAGCCTTTTTACTCCTGTTTATAGCTACTCAGGCGCCGTGTGCCATATAGCGTCCAACTATAGAGAATTACTGACCATTTAACGCTTAAAACGCGTACTCATACGATCAAACGCCAAGTAAATTACGGGGGTTGTAAACAAGGTGAGCAATTGACTCAACACCAAGCCACCCACCATTGTGATACCCAACGGATGACGTAATTCTGAGCCCACACCCGTGCCAAGCATCAACGGCAACGCACTCAACAAGGCCGCCATAGTGGTCATCATAATGGGTCGAAAACGTAATAAACACGCTTGATAAATTGCCTCAAACGCCGATAGCCCAGCCTTGCGTTCTGCCTCTAACGCAAAATCAATCATCATAATGGCATTTTTTTTGACAATACCCATCAATAAAATAATCCCAATAATACCAATAAGACCTAGCTCATTATCCGCGAGCATTAGAGCCAGTAATGCGCCAACACTGGCTGAGGGCAAGGTGGATAAAATAGTAACGGGATGAATATAACTCTCATATAACACTCCCAGCACGATGTACACAGTCACAATCGCCGCGAGAATTAACCACACGGACGTTGATAAGGACGCACTAAATGCTTGGGTTGCGCCTTGTAAACGCGTACTTATACTCAGCGGTAAGCCGATTTCAAGTTGCGCTGCTGCAAGTGTCGTGACGGCCTCACTTAAAAACGCACCAGGCGTAAGATTAAAGGAAATTGTTGCCGAAGGACTGCTGGCTAAATGATTAACGACCAACGGTGCAAAACGTTCTGAAAGCGTAGCAAGTGCTGACAATGGCACCTGTGTTCCTTGTTTAGACTGAATCCGAACGTCCGTTAAGTCGGCAATGCTATGACGGTATTCTGGTTTAACTTCCAGCACCACGCGATATTGATTGGATTGCGTAAACAGGGTTGAAACCTGTCGCTGACCAAATGCGTTATACAAGGCATTATCAATATCGGCTATCGAAATTCCAAGACTACTGGCTCGACCACGATCAACCTCAATAAATATCTGCAAACCCTGATCTTGCACATCACTCACAACTTCAGCAAACGCCGGCGCTTGCGCCAGTTTATCAACCAGTTTAGCCGTCCAGTACGTTAGTTTTTGCTGATCAACATCCTGCAAGGTAAATTGATATTGAGTACGACTGAGACGATTTTCAATGGTTAAATCCTGCACCGGCTGCAAATAAGTAAGCATCCCCTGCACCTGTTTTAGCTTAAGTTGTAAACGCTGAATAACCGCTAACGCCGATATTTGTCGTTCCTCCAAAGGCTTTAAATTAATCTGCAAGCGTCCAGTATTTAAGCTTGGGTTAACGCCGTCGACACCAATTAACGAGGTAACGCTGGTTACCGCTGCATCCTCCAACACCACCTTAACTACGGCCTGTTGTTGTGCTGCCATCGCAGAAAAGGAAATACGTTGCGGCGCTTGCGTAATCCCTTGAATAATGCCGGTATCCTGACTGGGGAAAAAACCTTTGGGAATGGCACTGTACAAGATCACGGTAAGCACCAGCGTAACCACCGCAACAGTGAGCGTGAGACCTTGATGACGTAACACGCCGCGCAGTAAATACCCATAGGTTGCGGTCATCTTATCTAAAAACCGACCACTCACACGGTAAAACCAGCCCCCTTGACGCTCATCAACATGCCGCAACATTGTTGCACACATCATGGGTGTTAAGGTCAGTGAAATCACTGCGGACAGCAGTATCGCCACCGCCAAGGTAATCGCAAACTCACGAAACAAACGCCCCACCACGTCGCCCATAAACAACAATGGAATCAATACCGCAACCAGTGAAAAAGTTAATGAAATGATAGTAAAGCCAATTTGCTCTGAGCCTTTTAACGCGGCGTTTAAAGGGGAATCGCCCTCTTCTAAATAACGGGAAATATTTTCAATCACAACGATGGCATCATCTACCACAAAACCTGCGGCAATAGTCAACGCCATCAAGGTTAAGTTATTGATGCTAAATTCTGCTAAGTAAAGAAAAGCAAAGCTGCCAATCAGTGACAAGGGCACCACAACGCTAGGTATTAAAGTTGCCGACACATTTCGCAAAAACAGAAAAATAACTAAAATAACTAACGCAAGTGCCATGAGTAATTCTTTTTGCACATCCGCCACCGACGCACGAATGGTCGTCGTTCGGTCAGACATAACGGCAACATCTAAACCTTTGGGTAATGAATCTTGCAATTGTGGCAATAAGGCGTTGATACGATCGACAACATCAATCACGTTGCTGCCGGGCTGACGCTGAATGTTGACAATAACTGCTGCAGTTTGATTTGCCCACGCTGCCAAGCGCGTATTCTCCGCAGACTCGGCTATCTCGGCGACAGCGGATAACAGCACGGGGCGCCCTTCGCGATAAGCAATCACCAAGCTCTGATACTCTGCAACTGAAAGTAACTGATCATTAACATCAATCGTGGCAGAATACTGTGCACCATCAAACATGCCTTTGGGTTGATTAACATTGGCAGCGGTAATCGCCCGACGCACATCATCAAGGCTTAAACCATAGGCAGATAAGACCAACGGATTAACCTGAATACGCACTGCGGGACGTTGTCCACCGCTAATGCTGACTAAACCTACGCCCGACAACTGTGATAATTTTTGTGCTAAACGCGTGTCAACTAAATCTTCCACTTTGGTTAAGGGCAGCGTTGTTGAGCTGACCGCTAAGGTCATAATCGGCGCGTCAGCAGGATTTACTTTGCTGTAAATAGGCGGCATGGGTAAATCATTGGGCAGAAAACTGCTTGCGGCATTAATCGCCGCTTGCACTTGCTGTTCGGCAATATCAATATTAAGACTTAAGGTGAATTGTAAAACAATAACTGAAGCGCCCGATGAACTGGTAGACGACATCTGCGTCAACCCAGGTAACTGACCTAATTGACGTTCCAGTGGTGCGGTGATTAATGACGTCATCACGTCTTGGCTGGCACCAGGATATAAAGTCACCACTTGAATAGTTGGATATTCAACTTGCGGCAAGGCAGAAATGGGTAGCTCTCGATACGCTAACAGTCCCAGTAATAACAGTGCCAGCATGATTAACGAGGTGGCGACGGGACGTAAAATAAATAAGCGTGATGGATTCATGTCTCAACCATTTTGACTAGGCAGGCGATAAGCCTCCAGACTACTTAACGGTGACAACTTTTTGTTGACGGTGCTGTTAGGGTCAAGCACCTTAACCTTGGCGTTTTCACGCAATCTATCCGCTCCTTCAACAACAATCTGTTCAGCAACCTTTAGCCCCTCCAGCACAGCGACCTGCTCACCGACAACAACACCTAGCGTAAGCTTGCGCGTGACCACTGTTTGATCGTCTTGCACGACGTACACAAAGGCCCCAGCATTGCCTGTTTGAATTGCAGCACTTGGCACAATCATGACGTTGTGTAAGGTCTCTATTTTCATTCTAATATTGACAAATTGATTGGCAAATAGCGTCATATCGGCATTTTCAAACTGGCTTTTCAATTTGACGGTTCCCGTATTGGGATCGATTTGATTATCAACGGCAAGCAATTTGCCCTCGGCAAGTTTGTTTTTACCACTCCGATCATAGGCTTCAATCAGCACTGTTTTACCTAAACTCAAACGTTTCATGACCATAGGTATTTGATCTTCTGGCAATGTAAACACCACAGCTATAGGTTGTGTCTGGGTAATCACCACAAGCCCGCCGGCATCGGACGCTTTCACAATATTACCTTGATCGACATTGCGTAAGCCCAAACGCCCTGCAATAGGCGCCTTAATCTGCGCATAATTTAACTGAAGTTTGGCATTGGCGACCATGGCTTTATCAGTGGTGACAATACCTTGATATTGTTTCACGACCGCTGCTTGCGTTGCGGTTTGTTGGGCAGAAATAGAATCTTGCGCTAATAATTGCTGATAACGCTCAAGGTCAAGCTGTGCATTGTTTAGCAAGGCTTCATCGCGCAGCAACTGCCCTTCTGCCTGCATCAGCTGAATTTCAAAAGGACGCGGATCAATTTCAGCAATCAGCTCACCTGCTTTTATCAGTGCGCCTTCCTGAAAAGCAACGCGCACAAGTTCACCATCAACGCGCGACTTTACCGTCACTGTTCGTAACCCCGTCACCGTTCCTAAGCCGGTCACATAAACCGGCAAATCACCCTGCACAACCGATGCAACAACCACTGCGACCGACTCTCTTGTTGGCTTAAATGTTGCGGAGTTACTGACGCTTTCTGCCCGAAAAATAGGCAATAATGACAGACCATACAGTGCCGCTATAGCCAGTACACTTAGTATCAACCACATTTGCCAGTGTTGGCGCCACGTTAAAATAACCCCGTGCCATACGTTATATTTTTTGTGCCCAGCTGGGTTTGGAGGTAAGTCTATTTTCATAAGGTGTGTATCATCAATGGCTAGGATAGTTTTATCATAATAATGCAGGATAAGGCATCCCCGTCAATGGCATAACATCAATAATTACTGGTGCGGCGTGTGCTGCCAGAGTCGCACCCCCAACTCATACGATAACATATTGAATTTTAAAGAAGTTATAATTTTCTTCCCATGCGTTTATTAAGCTTAGGGCAAGCAGTAGGTGCTTTAAGCAAAGCCTTTTTTACTTTTATTAAAAAACTTTTGCATCATTATTTACAGTAGAACTTCGAGATTTTCGAATGTCTCTTTTATTAACAGCACAGGTTTTTTTCAGTCTTCTCCATCCGATAACGACCGAACTAACCCCCAGCACCATCCCAAAAGATAACCACATTAACATCCACACATCCCACAGCGGACGATAAGTAAACCAACCAAAATCCCAATGATGCACAGCAGAATAAAGCCAACGCAAAACACGCGCACTGCTATCCAATTTCGCTAATAATTTACCGTCTTGTGGATCGATATATAAACGTGTTTGCGTAGCATCCGCCAACACCACCAACGCAACAGGCAAAGGTTTTTCAACCCGACTTTGGTCTTGTCTTGGGTAATAATAACTGTCGTAATTAACCAGTCGCTGTTGACGTGCAATCGCGGTATTGGGTGCTAACCGTGCGACTGCCGCGTGTAATGCCGCGTCCTTAAAGTACGCGGCAGTGCCTTCAACGGCTTGCGCTAACCGCTGACCTTCACGCGTGTAAGCAAGTAAAACAGGCTCATCTCCCAACCGTTTCCAGCTCAGTTCAACCACTTCATCGCCCTCAACTGCCGCCGCCAGTTGAAGTGATAAATTTGGCTGCCATTGACTCATAACAAAAGGCAAGCCAGTCCCTAAATAACGATTAATTTCTTGTCGATTAGGATTGGCTTGCGAAAATATTTTCCCAGGGTTGGTGTCCAAAAAACCGCTCAATGCCCACAAAAACACAACACAGCCACCCACTAAACCGCTCCAAAAATGCCATGTAAACCAGAATTCACGATAGGGTTGAGTGCGTCCTTCGGAATACGTAGCGTTACCCGCAAGCCCTGGTCGCCAACGTAACCAACCAATAATTAAGCCCGTCAAGGTCGCTATGGTGGCAGCTAAGGCCAGCCACAATTGCACATCATTGCGAATACCGCCAAGCCCAAGAGCATCCAGCGGTTTCATTAAATGCACCCAATTGCCCGCCCAATAAAACGCGCGCTCTTGACGATTGGAAGCATGCAACACTTCACCTGTTTTTGATGAAATCAAGAGTTCATCGCCCTCAGAACCTAGCGCAACATGGTAAAAAGGACTTAACGCATCCTGATTACGTAACAAAATGGTTTTATCAATTGTCCCCAAAACCCGAGCCGTAGTGAGATCAATTTTGTTATTGCCCGCAAACCAATGCTGTGCAATGGTCAATGCCTGCTCAGCAGTGATCGTCTGCACCGCACCATCTCGTGCCGATAAGGCATAACGCTGAGCTTTGGTGTCTTCGATTAACCATAAAGGTTCGCCCGCGCTGCGCACTAAACGGGCATCAACAATACTGGCGACCGCGTCCTTAACGCCCTTACCCTCTGCAACACTGACAGTATTACTGTTTTTGCCCGTACCTGCGGCAGTCTTGCGTTGCTCAGCACTGCGTGCCCACGCCTCACCTAAACTCAACCAACCAAACTCAGGGGATAAGGTTTCGGCATGTGCTAATTGCTGACTACGGGTTTGAGTAATTGTGGGCGAATACATAATCACCACGCCTGACCCAAACCACACTACCATAAATAATCCCAACACCACGCCAAGCCAGCGATGGACTTGAAATAATAAGCGTTTCATTGTTTTCATTGTTTCATCGTAAAAGTACATAACAGCACGCTTATGTGTAAAGGTATCCAACACAGCGCACTGTTCAGAAATAAAGTTAACCCACCCACCAATCATCAGCCTATTGAGTTTGACGATAGCGCAAGTTTCCCCCGTTACTTTTTCAAGCGTTAACTATTGATGAGGCGCAAGATGCTGAACCACTTCAAGTGACTTATCGACATTTTCTTTGCCCTTAAGCCCACCAATACTGGCCACTATTTTTCCGTCACTCGTGATAATAAAAGTGGTGCGTTCAGCAAAACCATGAGTAATGTCTTTACCATGGGTATCCTTTTTTCCTGGTTGTGCTTCACGCACCGCCAAATCATAGGCTTTGCTAATCTTACCCGCATCATCTGAAACGACTGGAAATTTACCCGCACAAAACTCTGGATCGGCGGAGAATTCATTTAATCTGACAATATTATCAAGCGATACGCCAATAATGCTTGCCCCTGCTTTCGTAAATTTATCGTAATTTACCGCGAAATTATGCGCCTGCAGATTACAACCATTGGTATAAGCCGAGGGATAAAAATACAACACTACGGGGCCTTTTTTTAAAACCTCTTTCAAAGATAAGTTTGTAGACTTTCCAGCTAATGACGCTGGCGCAGTAAAATCTGGTGCCGTATCGCCTTCCTTTAATGCCGCATTAACAATTAAGGGTGTATTCATTAAAAAAAAAGCAAATAAAACGCGTTTCATAAAAAACTTCCTTTAAAGGGGTTTATAGGTATCGTGACATGCGGTATCGCACGCCTTAGACATATCAATAGCTTTGTTTGCTGCGGCATCAAAATTGTTTGCTGCTATAAATTTAACGATGTCAGCAGCCATATCTTCATACTGTTTCGCATCCGTTACCGCATCGTCTGCATTGCCTCGCTGTGCAAAAAAGCCTTCCACCTGCTTAAATTCTTTCTGAATATCCGTAGCAAGCTGAGTGGCTGTTGCCGTGTCTTTATTGGTAATACTATCCTGCAAGTTATGGGTGTTGGTGTCTATCGTTTCCATCAAGGTTTCAAAATCAAACTCAGCCTCTGCATACACAATGCTGGTTGTTAAAAAGAACACCATTGATAAAAAAATACTCTGCTTACTCATTGATACGTAATCCTTTAATGTACGCGTCCTGCCGTTAAAAATTGGGAGATAAAGCCACAAATAAACAACTTTCACGAAGGAAAATCAGGTAAAAGCAACGTGTTAATCGCCGTCTTCATGGCTTCATCATCAAAAATATAAACGCTTACTGTTTATTCATGCTGTCACTTAAGCAATAAGCTCTTTAATTACCTTGCCATAAACCACTGTCGGACGCTCCGAGCGCCCCTGATATTTATACACTAACTTCAAATGATCCAAGCCCATTAGATTAAGGACAGTGGCATGTAAATCGTACGTATCCACGGCCTGAGATTTATCGGCAACTTGCAAGCCAATGTCGTCAGTAGCACCGTAGGTTGTGCCAGCATTGACGCCACCTCCGGCCAGCCATTGTGTATAACCCCACGGATTATGATCACGACCGCTGCCACTTTCACCCCAGGAGGTGCGACCAAATTCGGACGTCCAAACCACCAGTGTCGAGTCTAATAACCCTAATGCTTTAAGATCAGTTAACAAGCCAGCAATAGGCTTATCAACGATTTTTGCATGTTTGCCATGATTTTCTTCAAGCTTAGTGTGTGCATCCCAATCGCGCTCATCACCATCGACATCAACAGGGCCACTAACAACCTGAATGAAGCGAACACCACGCTCAACAAGGCGTCGTGCCCGCAACAAATTGGTACCGTATTCTTTCGTTAGCTCATCATTTAACCCATAAAGTGCTTTCGTGGCATCCGATTCTTTAGTTAAATCAACCGCTTCTGGCGCAGACACTTGCATACGTTCTGCCAACTCATAAGCGCGAATACGTGCTTGTAACTCAGTGTCGGTTGGATACGCTTGTCCCTCAAGTTGATTTAATTGCTTTAATAGTCCCAAACTATCTTGCTGCTGTGCCGCAGCCATTAATTCTGGACGTTCCAAATGCAAAATGGGCGATTTACCCGAGCGAAAAGCGGTGCCCTGATACACTGCGGGCAGAAAACCAGCGCTCCAATTAATTGCGCCACCTGTAGGTTCTTTTTTACCGTTATAAAGAACAATATACGCAGGTAAATCTGGATTTGCAGACCCTAAGGCATAGTGTATCCACGCGCCAAGAGTCGGCCGACCTGGATTTAAACCGCCAGAATTCAACTTTAATATTGAAATATCATGCGTTGCACCAACCGTCACGCTGGATTTTATAAAGTTAATATTGTCAGCATGCTGTGCCAAATTAGGCACAAGATCTGAAAACCACGCGCCGCTTTGCCCATACTGTTTCCACGTACGATTTGACGCATATAATTTACCTAAACCGCCCTGTGTACTGGTTTTTATGCCATTAAGAAATGAGCGGGGGACGTCTTGCCCCACTAATTTAACCAGTGTTGGCTTGTAATCATACAAATCAAGCGTACTGGGTGCGCCATGCTGATGCAGCCAGATAACTGACTTAACTTTGCCTGGAAAATGGGGCTGTTTAGGTGCCAATGGATCTGCCAAATCGGCCGCTAGGGCACTGGAAATTAAGCCGTTACTCACCCCTGGCACGAAAGTGCTTAACGCTAAACCGCCTAAGACATAGCCTGTTTTTAGTAAAAAATCTCTACGTGATTGATTATTCATATTAATGCTCTCTTTAATGGTTTGGCTGCGTTAGAAGCGATAAATAAATTCATTAGAATTCGCCACGGTATGAACTAAATCAACAAAGGCTGCCGCACGAATAGGATCCAACAATTGGTTTTCCTTCACACCGGTCGGAATACTGATTGCGAATTTACCTTCTGCGGTTTTGCCTCTAACGGTTTTTTCATGATTATCCAAAAATTTTTGTAACAAGGTTTTTTCAGTCGCTGTTGCCTTTCTCGCCAACAAGAGTTGATACAATCTATCCAATTGTGCAGATTCATCGTTGCCCGCTTCGTTAATAACCCGTCCTGCGAGTGCTTGTGACCATCCATACACCACATCACTATTAAACAAAGCCAAGGACTGCAAGGGTGACGTGGTCACTTCTCGTTTACTATGCGCCTCTTGCGCAGACGCCATATTGAACGTATCTAATAACGGATAAGGCACACTGCGTCGTGTAAAAATATATAAACTACGACGATTTTGATCATGAACATCTTTGGACACTTGCCATAGATTGCCCGCACCTAAATTTGCTGGAACGGGCGGAAACACACTCGGCCCACCGATTTTATCTTCAAGCTTTCCTGAAGCCGTCAACAAAGAATCCCGAATTTGTTCGGCTTCCAAACGTTTTCTTGGAAATACAGCCAATAATTTATTCTCAGGATCCACTTTTGCACTCTCTTCACGATACGCCGAGGCTTGACGATAAACACTGGAAAGCAAAATTTCGCGATGCAATGCTTTAATGCTCCAGCCTTGCTTGATAAAGTTATCTGCTAAATAATCGAGTAACTCAGGATTACTGGGTTTTTGCCCCGCTTTACCAAAATCACTCACCGTTTCCACAATACCCCGACCAAAATATTCTTCCCAAACCCGATTGACAAAGACTCGTGCAGTTAATGGATTAGTATCACTTGCGATCCATTTTGCCAGTGCTGCTCGTCGACCAGAGGAAAATGGCGTTGCTTGAATATCTGGCTGCTCAGAAGTAATGGCTTCAGGGAAGGCAGGCTTTACTGCTTCCATTGGTTTTTCATGATCACCGCCAGCAAACACAAAACTAGGCGGCGCATCGGCATACCCTAATTCAGTCATTGCGGTAATTTGAGTTGACCCTGAGGCCGGCTTAAGCTCATTAAACTTCTTCAGCTCTTCACTTAATTTGTCGTACTCCTGACGTTTTGCCACAATGTCCTGACTGTAGTTTTTATGAGTCCCTTTACTGTCAGAAACATCTTCCAGATAATTGACCAAACTACGCTCATCTGTAATATAAGTAAGTCGATGATTTACCCAACGATCTTGCGCTGTCCATTCGCTTTTGGGTTTAAAAATTGCTTCCCGACTATCGGTTAAATAACGCTCTTTATGGTGTGTTAAGGCATCCTCTCTAACCGTATCGATAATGGCTTTTTGCTTCGCACGAATATCCTTGGTAGCGTCTTCCCATTTGCTCTGAGCCGCCTCATAAGCACGTTCAATCTCGCCTTTTTGCGCAATAGGAATTGTCTCAACCGCACTGACATTGGCAAAAAATGACTGCAATGAGAAATACTCTTTTTGGCTGATTTTATCGAACTTATGATTATGGCAACGCGCACACTCTACGGTTTGCCCTAACATCACCTTCCCCACCGTGTCAGTAATATCAGTGGTAATCTGATATTTTCTTTGCACTAAATCACGCGAGTTATGATTATCAGGAAAATTTGCCATATATCCAGTAGCAATTAATGCCTCTTGATTGTCAGGCCACAACTCGTCACCCGCCAACTGTTCCTGAAGAAAACGAGAATAAGGTTTGTCTTTATTAAAGGCATTAATCACATAATCACGATAACGCCATAAATTTGGCCGCGTATTATCATTTTGAAAGCCTGTACTGTCTGCATAACGTGCTAAATCCAGCCAACGTCGCGCCTGACGCTCACCGTATTTAGGCGATGATAACAAGCGATCGGCAAGTTTTTCATACGCATCTGGCGTAGCATCCTCGACAAACTCCTTAACTTGCTCAGGGCTAGGAATAACGCCCCACGCGTCTAAGGTTGCGCGGCGAATAAATGCCGCACGATCAGCATCAGGTGAAGGCGTTAAGCCTTTCGCCTCAAGCTTTGCTAAGACAAACGCATCAAGCGGCTTACGCACCCACGCCTTATTATTAACGGCGGGTTCAGCAGGCCGACTGACTGGCTGATAAGACCAATGTGTAGATTTTGTCGCAGCGGGCTTAACTTCAAGCTGATCCTGCTGCTTAACAAGCGGGGCAGTGGTGACGGCCTGCACAGTTGGTTTTACTTGCGAACCCACAACACCCACAGGTCCAAAAAACGTATCAGAGTGTTTTTTCTCACCGATACTGCCCACTGGATTAGTAAACAAATCTACAGAAGCCCTTGTAGTCCCAGTGACGACACCAGCAAGAGCCATCATAATCGCAAGATATAATTTATTTTTCATTGTATAACTCCAAAATTAACGATGCTAAATACCCTACCCATAGCGTGCGTTATGATTTATGTTCTAACGTTGGTTTAGGCGTTGGGGGTAAAACTTTAATTAGCGTGCCGCCTTGTTGCTCATAATATTGCGCACCCACGGCACCGCCGACTTTAAAACCTTTACTGGCTAAAAAATCAGCAGCTTTACCCGCTCTATTGGCATGATTTGATATGGTGATAATGACTCTATCTTTAGGAATAAACGCCACACTGTTTTCTAGCGTGGCCATTTGTATGCTCAGATAGGTTGAAAAACCACCAATATCAGCGATTTCCTGTGGGCGACGCACATCAATAAGCAACACTTGCTCCGGCTTTAACAACCACGCCTCCAACTGTGCTCGATCTAACTTGGGTGTTTTTGCTGTATAAGGACGGGCTTGTTCAGCAGATGCTGCTTCTGGTTTTTTAACATGATCAGAAGTATTGCTCGCTGCAAAGGCAACTGGAGTAGCAAAAAACAAAAATACCGCCAGTAATGTTGATAAATTATTCATAATTGTTGAGTATCCTTTGATAAAGACTGAACGGTTTTAGATGCTGATGACTAGCAATACAACTGCCTTCATTATGTGAACAAGCACCTATCATGCCAGCTTATCGAAGCCGAAAAAAATAATTTATAGCAACGCTAACAGATTGAAATTAAATTATTTTATTTTTATAAGGACAAAAAACAAGAAGCCCTTTGCAGCAAATCTTAGCAACGTTATTTTTCTTCTGTTGCTAGATAAATAACAGGGCAACAGCACTGTTACTGGATGAACAGTTACGTTTTTATTTTAGTAAGATGACCTGGAAGCAAGGGTTATTTTGGTTGACTGCATTTGTGGAAAAACATAGCAGGCACAAGCGCTGCGAGACAGGAGTCGAGTCGTCCCAAGAAGCAATAGAACAGGTATTTTGACGAGGCATTTTTTGCGTAGGTTGTTGCGCAGGCGTTCTGAAATAACGTCGAGTCATTGCAAGAATGATGTGTGATGCACGAGTAAACGCGGCAATGAAGCATAGTGTAAATTATTCACAGAGAGCCGACCTGCCCCGAATAATTCTTTAAGAGCTGAATTCAGCTAATAAGCCGTAGTGAGTTCAAGTGCTTTCTCGTAGCACCTTAACCATAAACTAGCCGTTATTAATAGGTGCGCTACAATACTTGCGCGGGGAACAATATTGACATCGCCCCCCTCTGTAAAATCACCGTCGCTAACAAAATGATATTTACTGGCAAGTGCCCTTGTGAATGCTTAAGCGCTTATTAACGCTTTTTATGTAAGAAGTTATGGTCAAGTGGTGGCGTATTTTGTTGTAAGCAGTGATACGCTGCATTTTCATATTTAATCCGTAATGATTGTGGATTTTCATGTTCGGCAAGAAATTTTTCTGCTTCTTCACCTGTTAAATCTTTCATCATGAAACGTGCAATACAATGACAAGGTTTGGCAACTTGCTCTTGATCATGTTCTTTATTAACTGAGTGCACAGTTTCACGGCTGATGCATTGCTCAGCAAATGCTTTTTCAAAATGCTCTTTATCTAAGGCGGTGACTTTACGATCATCGGAATGATCAAAAGGATTGGGATTATGCGTGCCTTTAGTAGATTTGCTAATAAGTGTTTTGGTTTGGGCGGCTGTGGTTGAGGTTTTTGTATCATCAGAGCAGCCAGAAACAAGCAGGCTGCTAAGTAATAATGTTAAATAAAATGGGTGGGTGAAAGGTAAGGTATTCATCATTATAATTAGGTGCTTAGTTAAGTTTGTTAAGTAATAACTGCTGACGTCTAAAGGTTGTTAATGCTAGCAATAAGCGACTGTGTCAAGTTCAGATTTAAGCTACGTTCAACTTTAGGTGAACCTCTAAAACTTTATCATTTTATGAAAGACCATTCTAGAAATTTGCTAGATCGTCACACATTCATTTATGTAAGCCCAATATTAAGGCGTGATTTTATGTAAAAATAAACTATTTAGTTAATTTTATTAGTTATTAATAACAGGACAAATCGTATAATAAGCCGCTATTTTATTGCGAGAAGGAAGGAAGGGTTATGCAAATTATTCAAGAAGCACTAACGTTTGATGATGTGTTATTAGTGCCTGCACATTCAACAGTATTGCCACGTGACGTGTGTATTCAAACGCAATTAACACGGACTATTTCATTAAATATCCCTTTAGTTTCAGCCGCAATGGATACCGTGACTGAGGCGCGCTTAGCCATTGCCATTGCTCAGGAAGGCGGGATTGGTATTATTCATAAAAATATGACGGTTGAGCAGCAAGCACGGGAAGTTCGACATGTAAAAAAATATGAAAGTGGCGTCATTAAAGATCCTATTACCGTATCCCCCATGGTAAGTATTCGCGATGTTATCAAATTAACGCGTTCAAAAAATATCTCGGGTGTTCCTGTCGTGACTGATGGCGATGAATTAGTAGGTATTGTAACCAGTCGTGATTTACGTTTTGAAACACGCTTAGATGAGCCCGTTTCAAAAATTATGACGCCTAAAGAACGCTTAGTTACGATCAAAGAAAATGCAGATCGTAAAGAAGCCGTGGCGCTATTGCATACCCATCGTATTGAAAAAATCTTAGTGGTCAATGATGATTTTCATTTGCGTGGCATGATTACCGTAAAAGATATACAAAAAGCAAAAGACTATCCTTACGCCTGTAAAGATGAGCAAGAACGCTTACGTGTTGGCGCTGCAATAGGCACTGGGCAAGATACCGAAGCACGGGTGGCCGCCTTAGTAGCGGCTGGGGTTGATGTCATTATTGTTGACACTGCACACGGACATTCGCAGGGCGTATTAGATAGAATTCGGTGGATAAAACAGCATTATCCTGAGTTGCAAGTGATTGGCGGCAATATTGCCACTGCGGCAGCCGCCTTAGCATTGGCTGAGGCAGGAGTAGATGGTGTAAAAGTGGGCATCGGTCCTGGCTCAATTTGCACCACGCGGATTATTGCTGGTGTGGGTGTTCCACAAATTACTGCAGTAAGTAATGTTGCTGAGGCGTTAAAAGGCACGGGTATTCCATTAATTGCTGATGGTGGCATACGTTATTCAGGGGATGTGGCTAAAGCCTTAGCAGCCGGTGCACATGCCGTGATGCTGGGCGGCTTGTTTGCAGGAACAGAAGAAGCACCCGGTGAAGTAGAGTTATTTCAAGGGCGTTCATACAAATCCTACCGTGGCATGGGGTCGTTAGGAGCTATGTCACAACAACAAGGCTCCAGTGATCGGTATTTTCAAGAAGATGCTGATTCTGTCGAGAAGTTAGTCCCAGAAGGGATTGAAGGACGTGTGCCATATAAAGGCAGTTTATTGGCGGTGATACATCAATTATTAGGCGGGATACGTGCCAGTATGGGCTACACTGGCAGTCAATCTATTACTATTTGGCATGAAAAAGCCCAATTTGTCCGTGTAACCAGTGCAGGTATGCGAGAAAGCCACGTGCATGATGTGGCAATAACTAAAGAAGCACCTAATTACCGTACAGAATAATTGTTTAATAATGACTCATTGCTGTAGGGTAAGCCATAACAACATATTAAAAGCATGTGCAAAGCAGGACTCAATTAAGACTCTGTAAGCACATGCTCCCCTGCAATATCGGCATTAATAAAGTCCATAAGCGTCGCCTGTGAAAAGTTGCTGTAAGCTAGGGCTAATTTAGCATAGGCTGTTTCTAGCGAGACATTCCAGATAATCTCAGCGCCTTGTGCAATTAATTCATGAGTGCTTTCATAGCTTGCTGAGCTTTGTAGCATAGGCGCAAGATACACAGGAACGCATTGCGTTTTACAATGCTCTATAAACGTCAATAAGGAAAGCTGCTCACCCCATTGCTTAGCCACACATGCAGTACCTGAATGGTATAAATTATGTAGCACACAGTCTACGTTAGCTATATTAATGGCTTGATAATTCATGCCAGGATAGGGATGTAAAACTAAAATTCGTGCTGAAAAGCAGGGGTTTAGTGAAAAATTTTTACGTGAAAGGGCAGGTAATGGATGATAGTCAGTAAATTTCCTTTCTGCATAGGTCATTACATGGCGTTGTTGAAGGCTAATAAAATCACTGCTTAATGGGAGGCAGCTTAATAAATGGGTGCCCGCATGCAGCACCATAGCTTGCTGAGGATTTTGATACGGCACAAATACCCCTGTTAATGTAGCTTGGCAAATAACATCAACTGCACAATAAAAGTTATCAACACCGTTGGCGCGTGCATCATCTAAAGGATAATTACTGGAAACTAACAGCATTGGGTAGTTGATGGCATGAAAATACAGTCCAAGCGCCGCCGCACTAAAGCTTAACGTATCGGTGCCATGGGTAATAATAATGCCGTCAAAGCTATGTTCAGCCAAGAGCAGCTCCGTTTCTATTACCTTAATTAAGACTTCCCATGCTTGCGGAGCTAAATTTTCACTCAGCAAGTTTAGCGCTTGTCGTGTTGTAAAATGCACATTGAAAGGTGAAATGTCGCGTTGTTCAAATTTTTGCAACAAGGTAAAACGCGCACGTTCATCAGTATTGATATGGCCATTACTGTCAACAGAGCCAATGGTACCACCAGTAAAAATCAGTAAAATATGATGCGTATAGCGGCTCATTTATGTGCTCAGCTTAGCTACAAAGTTAGCTAATATTATTAATTAAATATAGACACTTACGGATATTCTGTGCTCAGAAAGTGAGCCAAATAAGCGTACCCAAAACATTATAAATAACGCTGCTTTATCGCTTGTGCAAGTTGATGAACGGCCATCGCATATTTATTGCTGTTGTTGTATCTTTTGATTACTTTGAAGTTAGGGTGTATTTGCCAAAACTCACTACCTTGATAGGTGCTAAGTTCAATGACGGTTTCGTTGTTACTCGGGCGCGAAGGCTGCGTGACTGGGCGTTGCCGTTGCCAGCCATGTTTAGCAAAATAATGGGCGACGCTACCGATAGCATCAGTAGGTTGCCAAATATCACAGCGTCCATTGTGATCAAAATCAACCGCTAATTTTCGAAAACTGCTGGGCATAAATTGTCCAAGCCCCATCGCGCCTGCCCAAGAGCCAACTGGCTGGCGTGGCTCATAGTGTTGTTCTCGCGTCATTAATAAATAATGTTCGAGCTCCGAAGAAAAATACTTAGCCCGTCTATGCGTAGCAAACGCTAAGGTGCTGAGGGCGTCAAAAATTTTAGTTTTACCGATATTTCTACCAAAATAAGTTTCTACGCCAATAATAGCCACGATGTATTCAGGATCGACGCCGTAAGTTTGGCTGGCACGTTGCACGGCTTGTGCATTATTACGCCAAAATTCAACGCCATGTTTAATATGATCATCGGTGAGAAATTTATTGCGGTACCGTGTCCAGCTGCCTAAGCGAGGCTTGCTTGGCCCTTGATACGGTGCTGGACTTTCTAAGTTAATCACTTGCTCTAAGCGTTGTGCCTGTGAAAATAAGCCGTTTAAGTAGGTCGATGAAAAGCCATGTTTAGTGACCATGTTATCGATAAATTTTTGTAAATCATGTGATTGACTAAAGTCACCACTGATCATTTCAGCATAATAAGGCTGTGTGGACTCTGGAAAAGAGTTATTAAGTAGTGGCTGAGGCTGGCTTTCTGGTGCAGCGTGGGGAGGCACAGATTGACCTGAGCTGTTAGTGATTTCATTGTGCTCAATCGGTTGACTGGCACAGCCTGAAAGCAGGAGTGTTAAAACAAGTTGACACCAGTGAATTTTTTTTAGCATGTAAACCTCGTGCTATTTTTTAATGTGCAATTAAAAAGAAAAAAATCAGTCAAGCCCTCACACTTGCTTAAGTGAGGTCGTGCTGATTTCGCAGTGGGTTCATTTTGACATATACGCCGTATGCGTCAACCTTTGCGTATAAATGCTTTGTCACGGGTAAAAAAAAAGGGGAGCAAAGGCTCCCCTTAAATGAGCGCACCTCAAACTTGTCCGGCAGGTTTATGTTTGTTGAGAGATCTTTTATCTGCCTTAGGGGGAACTGTGTCGTTTTTATCCAGTTTTGTCATTGTGGTTGAACTGGGTTTGTTTAAATCAATATCTTTAGGAGGCTGTGGATCATTGCCTGACATTAATGCTTTAATTTGATCTTTATCAATAGTCTCCCATTTCATCAA
Source organism: Methylococcaceae bacterium (assembly GCA_007280895.1). GTDB lineage: Bacteria > Pseudomonadota > Gammaproteobacteria > Methylococcales > Methylomonadaceae > Methylovulum. Next base: position 5,315 of record QYQN01000135.1, on the reverse strand, counting down.
CGCATCAGCCATTTTATGCAAGATACTAATGTTGTCTTGCAGAATGGTTTCAGCTTTATGGTAATTTTTATCGATGACGGCGCGTATTTCTTCATCAATATGATGGGCTACCGTGCTTGATACCTTACTGCCTTGTGAACCTGGGTAACCCATAAATGGCTGACCACTTTCTTCGCCATAAACTAAGGGGCCTAATTTATCTGAAAACCCCCAGCGAGTGACCATATTGCGGGCTAATTCTGTAGCGCGTTCAATGTCATTTGAGGCACCTGTGGTCACACGATCACCACCGTAAATCATCAGCTCTGCAATTCTTCCGCCAAATAAACTAGCAATTTGGCTTTCCAGTTTACGTTTACTTGCACTGTATTGATCTCTTTCAGGAAGAAACATGGTGATACCTAAGGCACGACCACGCGGCATAATACTCACTTTATATACTGGATCATGATCATCTGATAACTGGCCAACAATACAGTGACCTGCTTCGTGGTAAGCCGTTAGTAACTTGTCATCTTCAGTCATGACCATGGTGTGTTTTTCGGCACCCATTAAGATTTTGTCTTTTGCTTTTTCAAGGTCATGCATAGACACTTCTTTTTTATTGGAGCGGGCAGCAAATAACGCCGCTTCATTTACTATGTTGGCCAATTCGGCACCTGAAAAGCCTGGCGTACCGCGAGCAATGTATTTCAATTCAACATCTGCTGCTGCAGGCACTTTTTTAATGTGCACATTAAGGATTTGTTCTCTACCGCGCACATCTGGCAAGCCCACATTAACTTGACGATCAAAACGACCTGGTCTTAATAAGGCTTTATCAAGAATATCTGCTCTATTGGTTGCAGCAATAACAATCACCCCTTCATTACCGTTAAAGCCATCCATCTCGACTAATAATTGGTTTAGCGTTTGTTCACGTTCATCGTTACCACCACCAACGCCTGCACCACCGCGCTGTCTACCCACCGCATCAATCTCATCAATGAAGATAATGCAAGGTGAATGTTCTTTCGCTTGCGCAAACATGTCACGTACCCGTGAAGCACCAACCCCCACATACATTTCTACAAAGTCAGAACCAGAAATAGTGAAGAATTTAACTCCCGCTTCGCCTGCGATAGCGCGCGCAATTAATGTTTTACCTGTTCCAGGAGGGCCCACCATTAAGATGCCACGAGGAATTTGTCCACCTAATTTTTGGAATTTTTGTGGGTCAGATAAGAAATCAACTAATTCAGCCACTTCTTCTTTCGCTTCTTCACACCCAGCAACATCGTTAAAGGTTGCTGTTAATTTATCTTCTTCCAGCATTTTGGCTTTACTTTTACCAAAATTATTACCCCCTAAGCCGCCCCCTTGCATTTTGCGTGCATAAATTATCCACACAGTAATCAATAACAGCATTGGAAACCACGAAATGAAAATTTGTAAGAACAGTGACTGCTGGGCTGGCGGAATCGTTCTAATCTGCACTTTGGCGTTCAACAAATCATCAATTAAATGTGGGTCGCCTGGGTTAAAGGTTTCAAAATTTTGCCCATCAGCTGTTCTGATTTTAATCAGTTGACCACTTACTTCAACGCGATCCACTAAACCATTTTTTACCTTGGTAATAAATTCAGAATAAGCCAGAGAGTCTTGATAGGTTGGCGCCGTATTGACGCGCTCATAAATTAAGAACCCTCCAGTAAAAACAACGCCCCAAAGCAGCGCATTTATTAGGTATTTTTTCATTTTTCATCTCCTGACCGCGACGCGGGTCATCTAATAAAACTACGATAAAATGATATGGACATTCAACACTTGACGTTGTTACATCAAACTCACGCTAAAGCAATTCATACCAAAGTGTTCAATTTATAAAAAGTACATCAGTTGTTGACCAAAACTTGTTTTAATTTTGTTGAGTGCAATGACTTGAATTTGTCTTACACGTTCACGAGTTAGGTTTAATTCAGAACCAATTTCTTGTAAAGTCATTTCAGTGCCTGTTTCAACACCAAAATGTTCGCAAATTATTTTAGCTTCTCTTGGATTGAGTGTTTCAATTGCTTTAGATAACAATTGAGCTAACTCTTTATCTGCGATAGTTTGCAAGGCATGAGCAAAGATATGTTGTTCTAAATAATCAATGGGAGCAAATGCATCGTCGTCGTCGTCATAATTTTCTAAAGACTGTGCGGTCTGCGCAAAGGTAAGAATTGAGAAAATTTCTGTTTCAGACAGTTTGGTGTATTCAGCAAGTTCTTTCACGCTTGGCTCAATGCCGGTAAGAGCAGACCGCTCATTTTTTGCTCGATACACTTTATTTATGTTCGCAACTTGACCACAAGGTACGCGCACTAAGCGTTCACCGCGCGACAGTGCGCGAGAAATGGCTTGTCTTATCCAATAACCAGCGTAGGTTGAAAATTGAAAGCCTAGTTGATAGTCAAATTTATCAACGGCTTTTAGTAAGCCAGTTTGCCCTTCTTGCACTAAGTCATCAAAATCTAAGAAACCTGATTTGTATTGATTGGCAATGAAAAGCACTAGGCGTGAGTTGGCCGTTGCAAGTTCTTGCCTAGCCTGCTGCCATAATTTTTCAGCAATGGTAATAGCAAGTGCTTGATCGTACATTTCGCTGTTAGAGAGAAAAATGAACGAAGCATCGTGCAGTGCAATAGCTGAAAACAATGCTGGGTAGTTGGTTTTGTTGAGGCGATTTTTTTGTTTTAAGCAAGACAGATGCCGCATCAGCGCATCAGAATGTTTAGAGTTGGTTTCGCATAGTCCACGCAAATCACAGCAAGAGACGATTAAATCAGTAAGTTTGTTTAAATCATTAAACGTGTAAGGAAAGCTTTGCAGTGCTAAGGACAGCTGTTGTTTGTGGTAAGCAGCGAGACCTTGATTGTTTTCATTGTTATATTGGCTTGCCAAGACAAAATGTTTTTTAATCTCAGCTAAGCATGTAGCAAGATCAGAAGCGAGGCCTTCTTCCTCGTCTTCCATATCAATGCTGGAGTTGTTTTTTTCGTATTGATTAAATAACCATAATGCTGACACAGGAAACTGTGCAAGTGCATTAATTAAATGTAGTTTTTGATTATTCAGTTTTCTGGCAATGTCAAAATTTGAGTTTTCAACTCCCTCAGACACTTTGGGCACATGTTGATTTGCCACGTTAAGAGTCGTTTTTTTATTAACAAGTGCGCTGTGTTGTCTGCTTGCATGTTCAGTTAGATAAGCCATATCACCAATCCCTCATTAAAACAAAGTGTTTAGAAAAATAATCGGTTGCGCTGTAATAAACTTCCTTATCAATCACGACGGATGAGTTTCTTCAATAATAGCGACAATTCCTGTTCTTTGTTGCCAATTTGTTTACTAATCATTTCACCATAATGTAACAATAAGGCAATAAGTCGTCAAGATATAGTTTTACAAAACATGAACAAAATTTGTTATTTATTTGTTTTGGTGATTTTTTAGCACCGTAAAGCACGTTCGTTTTTAAGCTTACATACCTGATAAATAAGTTATTTATAGATATTTTAGAGAAGGCTGAAGCAGTATACGTGTTGTACAGCTTTTGCGATGTGACGCTGATTCTACTAAACGATTTTACGTGTCTAGCTATGGGACGATGGTAGCTTTAAAAACTGGGCGTGTTAAAGGTATTTTGCTTTACCGTGGCAAGGGTAAAAACAGTTAATGCGCCTTAACAAACCCAAGGAAAAACTAAATAGAAAACACTTATTTTTTAAATAGATCTTTGATTTTTGGCCACACTTTTTCTAACCACTGTGCGTGCACATAACTTGAGATGGGCTTAATTACACATTCTATTTTTTGAATAACTACCGTAAACTTTTTAATAGGTGTATTTTCTGGGTCATCACGCCATTCAATGTAGCGCGCGCCTATGCCATCAACAAACACAGGTTTAAACAACCACATTTCTAAAATAGAGGTCACCCACATAAACATAAAAGAAATACCCATCCCCATCCCCGCAAAAATAACTAGCCACGCAAACATTGGATGAATTTTTGTTAGCCACCACGACATAATGTCGGCAATCAGAAAGAAATAGGGCATACCAATCGCTAAGCATTTATACTGCGAGGTCGTGGTTTCAGCAAAGCTAAAAATAAGTCCCACAAACATAAAGATAAAACTTATACCAAACAAATGAATATGCGAGACACGCGTAAGTGAGGCAAAGGTCGCGCCACCGTCCTCTGTGGTGTATGACTTCAGGATTTCAAAATCATTGAAATTTGGTAAGCCTGAAGCTTCTTCGTTGTGACACGTTGCACAGCGTTCTTGAATGATTTTTTCAATTCCATCTTCGGTGTATTTGTCTTCATCTGCACCATTTCTCACCCATTCGATGATGGCAAACCGCTCTTGGGCAGACGCATTGGCTTTCATTGCGCCATTGAGTTGATTTTCCATGACCGTTCCCGAGCGATTGCCATAATAACTGTAAACAATATCATTGATAGATAAGCCAAATTGTCCGTCTGCCATACCATGGGTGAATAAAATCTGCATAATAGCAAAAAAATAGCCAACGCCAACAGTGCATAGGTAACCAGTAAATAATACTTTAATGGGCGTATCATGATTTTTTAAAGGGGCATAATTAAGCGTCATAAACTTTCCTAAAGAGTAAGTGTTGATAAGTGATAATTTTGTGGTGAAACCGTAAGAAAGTGGTGAAAAACACTACTTACCTTCTTAATTTCATAAAGTTATCGTTGGTAATTTTAGCATGATTGATTTATCTATTTAGATTTACCGTGCCTAAAGCTAAAAGCAACAAGCGACAAGTTTATTTATTTTAGGAGCGTCAGCACTTGTCTTACTTACTACTTCTTGTGGGCGTATCAATTTGCGCTTCTAGGGTTTCGCTTTATGCTGACAGCAGCAAACAAACGCGATGCTTTGAGTGATTTTGTTCAACAGCGAGTTAATGGCATACTTAAACCAGCAAGGAGGCATGCCGTATTTCTTTTATAGCTATTATTCGCCATAATTTTGTCAGTGATGGAAATTAATTCTTTGATAATATTAGCTATAACTCTAAGCTGGCTTTTTTAAAATAGATTTTTTCTGCAAGCCTTCACGAGGCTCGGGTTAAATTTAAGGTTGCGAATTGTTTGGCTGATGTGCGTAAATGCGTTTTCTAAGCTGTGTTGAACATTTAAATTATTTAAATGTTTGTGTTAAGTATTTTATGGATTGTGTTCTGTTCACAATCTGATTCTTTGAGGTAGAAATGAGTAAAACATCGAGTAAATCTGCAAATAAAACCAATACAT
>QYQN01000084.1 GCA_007280895.1 Methylococcaceae bacterium | reverse complement strand
TAATCAAGTCGTCTTAATTAGATTAACTTTAAATGGATTGGTCTTCTCCCATGGAAAAAGCTCGTTTTTAAACGTTTTGTGAAAAATTTATCATCGCAAACATTTATGAACTAAATACCGTTATGGCCTTTAATGTCAGGTACAAGCCCCCTGTGTCAGAGTAGTTGTGACCTCAAGTTTTAATAAAAAATAAGGCTGTATGTGAAGCGTAGTGGGGAAATAATAAAAAAATACCGACAAACACAACTCTTATACACGCTCAAAACGTTCAAGTCCGCTCTGGGACTTGTAGTCATATCAATTCTTCTTATGACCAGTTTATATTTTTAATTATGTCACCCACTGTAAATCACCTAGAGCCAAAAATAAAATTTAAGGAAAGGGTCTCGCCGTCGGGTGCGAGAACCCGATTAACAAGCCGTCGCGATAACTACACTTTACAATTTGTTTTCAATCCGCAGTGAATGTCCGCGTAACATCAGTTAGAAATAAAACATATAAAAGTATTCAGAAAGCTTCAAAGAGCAAGTGCCACCTTTTACAAAGAGGGAGAGCTAAAATAACAATATTTTCATAGTCTCTGAGGCGTGGGGACGAACGTAAACCACCAAGCGTAGCAATACGGTTATCGCCTATTGCGATCTATGTACTTCCTTCCCTGTCAGGTCAACCAGTCAAATTGCATGGCAATTCTGTCACTCAAAATGATAATCAAGCCCTACCCAGAAGGCGCGGGGTGCGCCTGGCCCGATAAGTGTGCTATTGAGCCAATCATTGGAGTTGTAATTCCAGCCACTGCTGCCTATCGCGCCTTTTTCAGAAGGTGAAAAAGGATTGATGCCCAGTCGTCCTGCGGTGGCGTATTGGCTGTCGAAAACATTGTTTACCATACCAAATACTGAAAATTCTTTGCTCAGTTGGTAACGGCTTTTAAGATTAAACACAACATAACCCGATACGCTACCGGCATCGGTAAATTGGCGTAGGCGGAGCAGTTCCTGCCCCGTTCCTGTGCTGTTGGGGCGTTCAATATATTCATAGGCACCTTGGCTATGCGCGTTATTTTCGTTGCCACGCACAAACGAGGACGAATGCGCCACCATGCTCATAGCTACTTCCCATTTTTGCGTGGCGTGCAGAGTAATACCGACATTAACATTATGTAACGGAATACCTGGCATACGATCATCTGGCTGAATGTGGATCATATCTGTAATGACTTCTAACGGTCTACCAGAGGAGTCATATTGCGGCTCTAAGGGCGTGCTAATGGCGGCACTGCTATTGTGTGGACTCAGCATAAATAAATTAGATTGGAATGTGGCTTCGGTTAGCCCGTAATTAACCTGAAGATCAAATTGACCAACGTGCCCAGAAAAACCTAATTCTAGGCCTTGTCTACGAGTATCGCCTATCGTGTCAAAAAAACTACGGCTAGCCGTAATACCCACTAAATAAATATCGTCTTGTAAGTCGGTGCGATAGACGCTGGTATTCCATTGCCACTCACTAAACAGCGTTCCACGCATACCCACTTCAAACGAGTTAGCAAAGATTTGCGGTAAAAAAGGATCCCCAGACAGTGAGGTCGGTAAGGTGCAGGCACCGCCAATTGAGGCAAGGCTTTTTGGGACGTTGGGTGAATTAGGATCGCCAGCTGTTTGTGGCACCAGTGTGCCATCGTAGGCACAGCCAAGTTCAACACTGGATGGCGTGCGCGTGCCTTGGCTCCAGTTAAAAAACCCATTAAGGTCTTTCGCTGCCATGTGGGTGTTCTTAAAGGGCAAATAACTGAGTCCAAACGAAGGGTTAAAGGAGTTGTATGTAAAGCGTTCTGCGGTGGGTGTTTCGCTGTAACTTCCTAAGCCATAATAAGGGTCTTGTGACAGCAGCACATCTTTGTCCCAGTTGGCGCGCAAATTATAGTTTGGTGACGTGCCACACGAAGCGGGATCAGTGCCTTGACACACGGTGACTGTGGGTCGATAACGGTTGAGGTCAAGAATATCGTGAAGACTGTCAACCCCTGCTCGGGTGCGTGCCTTTAGCTGATTATTAACTTCAGTATGGTTCAATCGTCCTGAAACATTAACATGCAGATTATCTTTAGGTGAAAACGTTTCACTTACATAGCCAGCAATCGTAGAAGATTTGCCCACAAAAGAATTATTGTGAATAGCTTCTTGCCCGGCAACAAATACGGGCGACACGGCATTGTGATCAAGATAAACACGATGCGAGGCATCCATTAAACCTAAGCGTTGCCCCGTATCAAAATCTGCATCGGAACTGTCTACCGAACTGCCCAGCATAAATTTATGCTGGTCGCTGGTCCAGTTTAATTGCATTGAGGCTCCATTGCTTAGCTGTTCAATTGCCGTGGTGCTTAACACGCCAATCGGTGTGCCCTCAATCCAACCCCTTGCCGCAGCACCAGAAGCTTGATTGCTGGGATCGCCTGCTGCGCCGTTACGTGCTCCTGCGGACTTGTTTACCGGCACATAATTAATTTGATCACACTCTGCTTCCATCGGTGGCACTAGGGCGATAGCATCCTGATTACTCGCAGTCAATGGTGTGTTGATGCTGCCAGAATCAATCACGCCATCGCTGTTCGCATCTAAACCATAATCAGGTATGCCGTCGCTATTGGCATCCTGATAACGGCAAACAGCTTGCCCTGTGCGCGTGCCTTGTGCAACCAGTGGATTTGACCAGCTACTGTCTAAGTCTTGAAAATCTTCATAAATATCCCCCGCAATAGTGTGTCTATTGCTCGTGCGATGATAAAGTTTTCCAGTAACACTCAGGCTATCGTTAAAAAAAAATTCACCGCCTACATGAATGTGTTGTAAATCATTGTCGGTGCGGTCTGGTGAGCTAAACACTGCGGCGGGGTTTTGCGTGTATAAAGTCGTGGGAATTAACCCATTGCCCAATAATTGATTACTGACTACAAGACTGCTGGCTTGCAGGGTAAATCGTTCACTGTGCCAATCCATTCTGGCAAAACCTTGGTTAACTTGGGACGGGGAATTGATGCGCCAGCCGGCTTCATCAAACCCTGTAAACGCAATAAACCCACCTAAAATGCCATTATTCCAGCCTGCGGATAGTTCACCTTTTTTACGTTCCCACGACCCACCTTGCATACTCACGTTAACCCCAGCATCATCAAAGCCATTTTTGCTTCGCAAGGCTAATGCGCCACCTAAGGTATTGAGTCCAAATAAGGGATTAGAACCAGGAAACACATCCATGCCTGCAAGTGCATTCATCGGTATTAAATCCCAATTGACGATATCACCAAACGGCTCGTTAACTCTTACCCCATCTAAAAACACAGATAAACCTTGGGGCGTTCCCAATTGTGGCGATGCAGAAAAACCACGATAGCTAATATCCATTTGAAACGGATTGCCTTGGTAATCGTTAACATTAACCGATTGCAATTGCGCATTGACTAACTCACCCATGCTGCTTGCCATAGCCGCTTTAATGTCTTCACTGGTAATGGTTTGAACGTTACCCGGCAGTTGTTCTTTTGTTAAGCGCAAGCCCTCACCTGGCCCGAGTGTGGTATAGGATTCACCGATGATTTCAACTGCTTCAAGCTCGGTGGCTAAACTTTCGGTGGTGGTCGCGGCGTAACTCACCTGTCCCGGCAATTGAGCAAGCAACAGGCCTAACAGTGGCAGTGTGGTGGGGGTTAATAATAAAGACGACTTAAGTAAATTTTTGTACATATCGTAAGGCTAAAGGCAAACTATCTATGTGTTAAGCTATTTTTTTGGCTAATTATGTCAGGGCATAGTAAAAGGGTTTCAATAATACTGTACAGAAAAATTTTGAGCTACCCACTTAACACAAGCAACTCAAGAAGGCTTGATCGTTCGGCTGCGCTCATGCCTTCCACAACCAACCTACCTTTAACTGTGTCGAACCTTTATTTGATAACTAAATATTGCCTATGTTGCCACTTTTTTTTCGCTATACTAGCCCATTAAATGCTACTTTTTGATACACCTTAACAAGGTGTGTAGCGCATGACTGCGTAAACGTAAGGCTTTAATCCACAGACTCCCAACAATGCCGCTCCCTAAAAAATTTTTTATTCTCCTGCCGATAATGCTTAGCAGTGCCTTAGGTGCAGCCTACTCATGGTTACCTGCTCGGCTTGCTACGCCTGAACGCTTGCACCCCGCTGCCAACGAATTAACTAAGCTTAGTCACACCACACTTAGCACTCATGCAGAGTCAGTAGCACCGTGGCGGTCAACCATTTACGAGTTTCCTGCTGCGCCACATCGGCAAGCTAAAGCCGACACTTTAGCAGGCGTTTTTCGTGGAGATTGGGGAGAAAGTCTAAGCTACGCTCACCATGACCGTGTTATTTATCAAGGCGCACTGTATTTAAGTATTATCCCTGCTAACCAGTATCAGCCACCTTCGTTAAGTCCACTTTCTTGGCGTAAACTTAAGCACGCCCCAGCACAAGATGAGCTGGCTTGTCAGCAACACAATGCCAATGCCCAATTAAGTGACTGTGATTTCAGCAGTGAAAATTCCATTAACGGATTGGACTTACACGGTGCCAATTTATCTCACGCTAAACTTAGTGGTGCCTTAGGTGCTGCTAATCTTCGTGGTGCTAAGTTGCGTGGCGCAACAGTGCTGGGCACACTGCTGATTAACGCTGATACGCAACTTGATCATGCTGATTTATCTGAACTGCACTCGGAGGGCAATCATCCTGTACGTGTGGAGTCGGGAAATTTACAGGGGATTATTCTTGTTAAGGCTGAGCTATACGGTGCGCAAGTTAATGCCAGTAATTTATCTGGCGCTCAGATGATGGGCGCAATACTGACTGGAGCAAATTTTTCAGCAAGTGACTTATCAGCTGTGAATTTAACTGACGCAGAGATGAGCTACGCACGCCTTTCGGGGAGCTCACTTAGCCATGCCACATTGCACCACGCTGAGCTGTCGTCCGCCGAACTAAGCGACACCGACTTTTCTGGTGCCGACCTTAATAACGCCAATCTTGCAGAGGCTGATTTTAACCATGCTAATTTAGAAGGCGCCGATCTGAGTGACGCTAATTTATTGGCAGCACGCCATACCCAAACAACGACAATTGATCAACACACAAGCTTTACTCATGCCATTTGCCCAGACGGTGCGTTTGTAGATGACAGCCTAATCACCTCGTGTGTAGGGCATGGTTTCTAATAGTATTATTGCGCTAGACCTTACCTCAACCGCTGCTTACACCGCAGCCACTTATTTTTTAGGAGAATTCATGAACAAAAAAACCCTTACTGCCACTTTATTAGTGGGCTTATTCCTCACCTCAACAGCTGGGCAAGCAACAGGCTTTGTTAAGTTACCTGCCACGGGCTTCACCATAAAAGGAGGCATCTCCGCGTATATAGGCTGTAATCTTACTGGCAACTTTGGCACCAATCCTAATGGCTCGACCCCCCCTAGTTTTTCACCCGCTAACGGTGCCAATAACTTTTGTGCAATACCTAGCATTACTCCACCGATGACTGGCTATCAGCAAACGGCAACAACCGTTCGTAATCTTGTCATGAATAATGCTTACACCTTGCGCCTACCCATTACTGTCGGCACCCTTACCGATACTGTGTGGCGTAAAGATAAGCAATGTATTTATGGTACGAAAATCAGATTAAATAATGTCGATTACGATAGAAGAGCGGTCAGCCCTGGTTTTCAGTATTTTGAAATAAACGATGTTTTACGCGGTGGCTTAAAAACCAGCGCCCCCTTATCCATCGCTTATCACTACACAACCTTAGGCAGCATTGCTTCCGATGAGGTGTTGTATCGCGCTGGATTAACGTATACCTCCATAGTCTTTCAACGCGGTAATCTAACGCGCCGTCCCCTTACCAGTCTGGCACCGCTCAACCCAAACTGGGTAGACTTTACTTCGGATATAAACTTTAGAGACGATGATGGCTCATCGGTTAGGGATTCTCCTTGGTTACTTATTAAAGGCAGCTGCACCAGCACCGCACCTAAACAGTTGGCGGGTGCATTATTATTTAGGCAAATGGGACAAGAAGAGCAGCCCTTAATTGAAATCAGTACCGATGCGTATGCACCAAGCGAAGGCACTATTGCACCTTAAAGCAGAGTAAGGGAATATTGAGATTAGAAATGAAAATCTATAAAAGTATTCACTAGACTTTAAAAAGTCTGTAAGTCTTGGTAAAAATTTACAGTCGTTGCATGGAACAAACGATTGCACTGATTACGTAAATGGACGCTTTTAAAAAAAAGGGGGGCAACCCTCTTTTATTACACACTTCACTGATTAAATATTTTTAACACATGTTACATATAGTTTTATTTGAACCTGAAATTCCTGCGAATACTGGCAATATTATTCGTTTGTGTGCCAATACCGGCACCGCACTGCATTTGATAAAACCCTTAGGCTTTGATTTAGATGATAAAAAATTACGTCGCGCAGGCTTAGATTACCATGAGTGGGCAAGAATTAAGCTGTATGATTCCTTAACTGAATTTATGGATACCATTCAGCCTAAACGCCTATTCGCCTTAACGACTAAAGGCACGAGGGTGTTTTCTGAAGTGTCTTTTGCAGATGAAGATGCCTTTTTATTTGGCCCTGAAACACGCGGCTTAGCTGCACCGCTTCGTGCTGACTTAGGCGAAGAACACTGTTTGTATCTGCCCATGTGCGAAGATAGTCGAAGTTTAAATTTATCCAACACAGTTGCTGTAGTCGTTTACGAGGCTTGGCGACAATTAGCATTTTTAGGGTGCAAAGAGGGGATGGTTTTACCTAGCTGAATACAGAATAGTGATTAATATTCTGATTTTGTTTCTCTGGATAATAAGTTTTCTACCGCTGTTAAGGGATCTAACTGTTCATACAGCACTTTATAAGTTTGCTCGGTAATGGGCATATCGATATTAAATTTTTGTGCGAGTAAATACGTTTCTTTTGCTGCACTCACACCTTCTATTTCTTGACCAATCTGTGCAATAGCACTGTCTATATTATGGCCTTGACCTAAGGCTAAACCTAAACGTCGGTTTCTGGATTGATTATCCGTGCACGTTAGAATTAAGTCACCTAAGCCTGCCAAGCCCATAAAGGTATCCTGTTTGCCCCCAAGTTGCAGACCTAAACGAATAATTTCTGTTAAACCTCGGGTAATCAATGCCGAACGGGTATTGGCGCCTAGATTTAAGCCATCAGCAATACCGGCGGCAATAGCTAAAACATTTTTAACCGCGCCGCCCACTTCAACACCAATAATATCAGTGCTGGTGTACGTTCGAAAACGCCCACTGTGGAAAATTTCGGTTAAATCTTGGGCAAATTCAGCTTGAAATGACGCAATGGTAATCGCCGTAGGCAAGTTGGCTGCAACCTCACCAGCAAACGAAGGGCCTGAAATAATCGCAACAGGAAGCGTGTCAGAAAATAATGTTGCCACCACTTCATGCATTAACATGCCGTTTTTTGGATTAAAGCCTTTAGTTGCCCAAGCAATACGAACGGTGCTGGGTAAATAAGGTTTGATAGCACTGAGGGTGTTTTCAAAGGCGTGGCTGGGCACACAAATGAGCAATGTTGAACTAAACCTAGCCGCCTCGTTTAAGTCAGCGGTGACCTCAAGAGTAGCGGGGAAAATAACATCGGGTAAGTAACGATGATTACAATGCGTGGTTTTTAGATGTTGAATATGGGCGTCGTGATGTCCCCATAATAAGGTTTGGCAACCATTTCTGGCTGCCAAAATAGCAAGTGCTGTACCCCAAGAACCTGCTCCAAGAATAGCTAATTTCGCCATTAATTCAAGGTAGTCGTGCTGGGCGCTTGTTGTAGTTGTTGCAAATGTTGGGCGTATAGCGCATCAAAATTAACAGGTGCTAAAATCATTTGTGGGAAACCGCCTTTGGTCACGATATCTGAAATAACTTCGCGCGCATACGGGAATAAAATATTAGGACAGAAACTGCCGATCATCGGCCCCATTTCTTGGTCAGTAAAGCCAGATAACACAAAGATACCTGCTTGGATAACTTCAACAAGATAAGCGACGGTGTCACCACATTTCACCGTTATGGTGACTGTTAAAGAAATTTCATAATGAGCATTTTCTAAATTATTAACCTGCGTGCCAAGGTTAAAATCAACAGAGGGTTCCCATTTCATTGTAAAAATACCTGGAGAATTAGGTGTTTCAAATGAAACATCTTTGGTATACAGTTTTTGAATGGAAAATTGTTTTTCTTCGTTGTTGGTAATTTCTTCAGCCATGATATTTTTTATTTAAGTTAATAAGAAAAAGGAAAGGGTTAAATTATTTAGATTGTTGCTTGATAGAGCCTTTTTTAATGGGCAGTTTGTAATCACTTTCCCAAGATTGCATCCCGCCAGTAATAACAAAAACGTGCTCAAAACCAGCTTTAGTTAACATTCTGCCAGCCGTTGCCGAACGTGTGCCAGATTGACAAGAAATAAGTATAGGCGTGTTTTTATACTGCTCCAAATTGGGCAATTCTTCAGCAATTTTACCTAAAGGGATATTGATTGAGTCTTTAATATGGCTTGGCATAAACTCAATAGGTTCGCGTACATCGATGACAATAGCTGTGCTGTCATTCATTTTAGCAACCGCTAACAAGGGAGTAATTGAGGTAAATTTTTTAAATGCAGTTTCAGTAAAATCCTGAATTAAAAAATACAGCACGACCAACACTGCCATGACTAAAAGGTAGTGATTTAACGCAAATTCTAGAAAACGATCCATGAGTATGATTTTAGTTAGTGGTGAATTGAATGGGTAAACTTACTTAAGAGCAAAAAATTTCTCTCATCATTTCAATAAGTTGAGACATTCTTTTGTCATCGATATAGTAATAAACTCGATTAGCTTCTTTTTTAAAGCCAAGAATCTTTTTTTCTTTAAGAATAGAAAGATGCTGAGAAATATTGCTTTGACTGGTGCCCACTTGCTCAACAATGTCTTGCACATGAACTGATTTATTGCCAAGAACACAGAGAATTTTAAGTCTTAATGGATGTGACATGGCTTTTAAGCAACGTGCTGCTTGGGCAATGTCAGCATCTTCGTAATGTTGATTAGTTGTATCAGTATCCATACGCGTTAACGATAAATTTAAATTTGTGCATTCCATTTTAAAAATTAAGCTGCCAATAATTTTATACACAACTGTCACTAACGTGTATTAGTATAGCGCACAGCGTGTTAAGACTAGATGAATTATGCTAGTTCCACAAAATGATACCTTTTTTTTAGTATTTTGAGCAATCGATAAAACCCGCTTTACCGTTTTGCTTATTTAAGTCCAGGAGAGAAATAAACCATGTTAAATCGACCTAAGCCCTTAGTCTTACTTATTCTTGACGGATTTGGCTATTCGACTGAACAAGAAAATAATGCTATTGCCATGGCAAATACCCCGTGCTGGGATGCATTACAACGCGATTACCCCATGACCTATTTAACATGTTCAGGACATGATGTCGGTTTGCCCGATGATCAAATGGGTAATTCTGAAGTAGGACATCTTCATATAGGCTCTGGACGGTATGTGCCACAAGACTTTACGAAAGTAAATGATGCCATAAGTGATTTGAGTTTTTTTAGTAATCCTGTGCTATGTAAAGCCATTGATGAAGCTAAAGAAAAAGGCAGTGCTTTGCATATTTTAGGTCTGTTATCGCCCGGTGGTGTGCACAGTCATGAACAACAGTTACTAGCTATGGTCGATTTAGCGGCACAACGTGGCTTGAAAAAAGTATATTTACACGGTTTTTTAGATGGACGTGATGTCCCCCCTAAAAGTGCGCAAACCTCTATTGACCTATTAGCCGCAAAATTTGCAGCCTTAGGTTGTGGGCAAATAGCCTCAATTATGGGACGTTTTTATGCAATGGATAGAGATAATCGCTGGGATAGAATTAAAAAAGCGTATGACTTATTGATAAAAGGTGAGACTGAATTGACTGTCGATACCGCCAGTCAAGGCTTGGCCTCCGCCTATGCACGTAACGAGTCTGACGAATTTGTCTTACCTACCGCAGTATTGTCCGCCGAGGGTCAGATTATTCGCATTGCACCTGAAGATTCGGTGGTGTTTATGAATTTCCGCGCCGATCGTGCCAGAGAAATTTCCCAAGCCTTAACTGCCACAGAGTTTGATCATTTTGAGCGTGGTGCTGCGCCCCATCAAGGATATTTTTGTACTTTAACGGAATATCATCAAGCCTTTACTTATCCGATTGCCTTTCCATCAGTAGATTTAAAAAATGGCTTAGGTGAAGTCTTGTCCAATCAAGGAATGAAACAATTGCGTTTAGCTGAAACAGAAAAATATGCCCACGTGACATTCTTTTTAAGTGGTGGCGTGGACACGGCATTTGTTGGCGAAGAACGTATTTTAGTGCCCTCACCTAAGGTAAAAACTTATGATGAACAGCCAGAAATGAGTTTGCCAGAGGTGACCGATCATTTGGTTGCAGCCATTACTGGCGGCCAGTACGATGTGATTATTTGTAACTTTGCAAATTGTGATATGTTGGGTCATACAGGTATCTTATCAGCCGCCATTACCGCTGTTGAAGCAATAGATCACGCCTTACAAAGAACCGTTGAGGCATTGAAATCAGTAAATGGTCAATTATTGTTAACTGCTGATCATGGCAATATTGAACAGATGCAAGATAAGGTCTCTGCACAAGCTCATACAGCACACACGACTAACTTAGTACCATTTGTGTTGGTTGGCGGTTCTCAATCGCTGGTCTCAGCTGGGACGTTATCTGATATTGCACCCACCATGCTGGCAATTTTAGGCATTGATAAACCTAGTGAAATGACTGGGCATTCCTTGTTAAAAAATTAATTAATGTGTGAATGAATTTAACACCACGATTACTCGCCTTAGTGGGTTTGCTTACCGTTAATGCCTATGCTGAAGATTTTTCTTTTATTCCAGAAGGCTTATTTTCTTTTGAAACAACGTCTGCTAAGGCTCAGCAATCGTCCTTTGGACAGTCAGATGAAGCGTTAGCAGACATTGAAAAACGGTATGGAGAAGCTGCGGCATTATTAAAAGCCGCGCAACGTAAAATTGATCAAAAACACCGCAGCCTGATTAAAATTCGTCAAGATATTCAGTTTTACCAAAATGAAATTGCTAAAGAAAATAGTGCGTTAGTTAATCAAGTTCGGTCTGCCTATTTAATGGGGCAGCAAAGTAAGTTGAAGTTAATACTTAATCAGCAAGATCCCAGTAGTTCCAGTCGAATGATGATGTATTACGAGTATTTTAATAGAGAACGGCTTACAAAATTAGCCACTATTGAGAAAGCCATTGCACGTTTAGATCAACTTGATAAACAAAAACAAGCAGAAACAGAGATACTTGAGCAAGCACTAACGAAAAAAAAAGCTGAGCAGGAGTTATTCACACAATTTAAACAACAACGCGATC
>QYQN01000037.1 GCA_007280895.1 Methylococcaceae bacterium | reverse complement strand
TAAGTTGAAATATGAGTTTGAAGAAGAGTCATATTTGCCGTTCTTTTTTGATTTTATTGCTTATCAGACTATCACCAATGAAGCATTGCGGCGGCATATCGATGATAAAGGCATTGTGATTTATCGGCGGGAGTGGCGGGAAACTAAGCTTGGCAATACTGGAAAAATAATTACAGGAAAAACACCACCTAAAGATAACCCCGAAGATTGGGGTAACGAAGTTCTTTTTATAACGCCCTCTGATTATAAGAACTACGGAAAAAAAGCATATTCAAGTATAAGAATGCTTTCAAAGACTGGAGCTAAAAGACAGCAAAATAGGATGCTACCGCCTAATTCTATTTTGGTAACCTGTATCGGATCAGATATGGGCAAGAGCGTGGTTAATGCTGTGCCTTGTGTTTTCAATCAGCAAATAAACGCCATTATTCCAGACAGTTCAGTAGCAAATGGTGACTATCTTTATTACTTGACCCTCGATTTTTACGAGACGTTAAGAAGCTTAGGTAGTGATGGAACAGCCGTTCCAATACTCAATAAGTCTGATTTTGAAAATATTGATATTTTACTCCCAGCTCTTCCTGAACAGGAAGCCATTGCCGCCGTTCTCAGCAGTCTGGACGACAAAATAGACCTGCTGATCCGCCAAAACCTTACCCTCGAAGCGATGGCAGAAACTCTGTTCCGGCAGTGGTTTGTGGTTGATGCGAGGGAGGATTGGGGCGATGGAAAATTAGGCGATGAGTTTGATTTTACGATGGGACAGTCACCATCGGGAAATTCATTTAATGACAAAGGAAATGGCATTCCAATGTTTCAAGGTAATGCTGATTTTGGTTTTCGATTTCCTAGTGAACGAATTTTTACAACTGAGCCAACAAGATTTGCACGTAAATTTGATACGTTAATTAGTGTTCGTGCGCCAGTTGGAGCGCAAAATATGGCGCATAAAGAATGTTGTATTGGGTGTGGAGTTGCGGCATTTAGATATAAATATAATAACGGTTATTACACTTACACTTATTTCAAACTGCGTTCTCTCATGGAAGAAATTAAACAGTTTAATAATGAAGGCACAGTTTTTGGTTCAATTAGTAAATCTGATTTTGAAAATATTGTAATAATAATTCCTTCAAATGATGCAGTTATAAATTTTGAAAATAACGTAAAACCAATAAACGATAAAATTATAAAAAATTGTCAACAAATCAAAACCCTAGAAACCATCCGCGACACCCTCTTACCCAAACTGATGAGCGGCGAGGTGCGGGTAAATTATAAGGAGCTATTATGAGCATTTTAATGAAAACCGTCAGAATCTCTGGTTTCAGGGGATTGAGAAATATTGAGGTTGAACTTGAACAGACAACGGTTCTCACTGGCATGAATAACTCGGGTAAAACTTCCTTTCTTAAAGCGTTGCAACTGGCTTTGGGGAATAGACTGTTTTTATCTCAAGACGATTTTTATATTCAAGGCAATGAAATTTCGGAAAAAATCATTATTGATCTGTTAATAATCCCCGTTGATCAAGATGGTAAGCAAAGCATAGAATTTTCAGAAGACTGGGAAACGCTATTGACTACAAACAGAATACGCACCGACGAACTAGGTAACTCTTTTGTTCCGTTAAGAACGATCATCACCTTCGATCCGATAAAAAACAGTTATAAAACACAGCAAACTATTCTGCAAACGTGGCCGAATTTTGAAGCGGAAGATAAAACAAGCTGGTTTCAGTCAGAAAATGGCAAAGAAATGTCATTTAGATGTGATGAAATCCCTTTTTTCTATGTGGATGCAAAACGGGACATTTTGGAGGATATTAAACTTAAAAGCTCCTATCTTGGCAAAATGCTTTCCAAGATTGAATATTCAGAAGAAGCAGTAAAAGAGATTGAAGCGCAGATAAAGGCACTCAATGAAACCGCTGTCAGTAGCAGCGCTATTTTATCCACTATCAAAACAACGCTGAAAGAGCTGGATTCCGCAATGGATAGCCACAGTGAAGGGATAGAGATTACGCCCTTTACCAAAAAACTCCGCGACTTGAGTAAAGGCTTATCCATTTATTACACCGATCAGAAGGACAGTTTTTCCATGGAATATCATGGCATGGGAACAAGAAGCTGGTCTTCTCTTTTGACGCTCAAATCTTTTATTTCGTTGTTAAATAATAACGCAGTAAAAAACAATTCACCGTTTTTTCCTGTACTGGCGATTGAAGAACCGGAAGCGCATTTACACCCCAATGCCCAAAAGAAATTGTACGGACAAATTAATAGTATTGCAGGTCAAAAAATAATCTCTACCCATTCGCCCTATATTGCGGCAGTGGCGGATTTAAAACAGATACGAAATTTTTATAAAGGCGAAGCCGTTCATTGCGGAAAGATCAAAACTGAACAATTAACACCTGAAGATATTAGGAAAATTAATAGACAGGTCATTAATACCCGAGGCGAAATATTTTTTTCTAAGTTATTGGTGTGTTTTGAAGGAGAAACTGAGGAGCAAGCTCTGCCAATTTTAGCTCAGAACTATTTTGGTAAAAATCCCGTTGAATTGGGTATTGATTTTGTTGGAGTAGGAGGTTTCGGTAATTATTTACCTTTTCTTAAATTTGCTGAGGATTTGAATATTCCTTGGATTATTTTTAGCGATAACGATCAACAAGGAAAAGTCAAAAAAGATGTTCAAAGAACTTTAAAAAAGATTTATGGCACTGAAATAGATTTGGATTCACTATCAAACGTCATTTTCTTGAATCATGAATGTGATTTTGAAAAATACTTGATAGATTCAGGATTTATAGAAGAAACAAAATTAGCAATTACGAAATTACATTCAGATAATTATTTAGAAGAACAAATAAAAACTAAAGACGGAACAAAAAAAGATCGTATTAAAACACAAGAAACATGTAATACCTGCAAGCAAAATATTTATACGGACATTCTACGCGACTACAGTGGAGACGAGGGACTTAAGGCAGCTTTATACGATTGCATGACATTGCAAAAAACGCAATTCGGCCCAGTCATTGCCGAAGAAATTATTAACAGCGGCAAGGAGATGCCCCCTAAGATTATCGAGCTTTTCAATAAAATTAGAACAGCATTAAGCAGCAAGGAGGCAAGCTGATGTCTCCTAAAGTAGAATTATCATCCAAGCAACAAGAAATCGTTTTTGCCAAAGACGGTTCTATTTATGTCAAAGCTAGTGCCGGTTCAGGAAAAACCCGCGTATTAACGGAAAGAATACGGTATCTTTTAGGAAAAACTAAAAAAAAGATTCTGGCTTTAACCTTTACCAATAAAGCAGGGGAAGAAATAAAACAGCGATTAAATGATATTCCAGAAATAGAGAGTCGCTTATTCGTAGGAACCTTTCACGGTTTTTGTCAGTATGTGTTGGAAAACCACGGTAGTTTGATTGGTTTGTCCAAAATGCCTCATATCTTTGAAGAGGAAGCCGATAGGTTGGAGTTAATTGAACAAGCTATCGAGCAAACACCTTCTTATAGCGACGAATACAAAAATCAAAGTAAAAAAGATCAGCAAAATTTCCGTTATCGGGTATTAAATTTTATTGCAGAAGTAAAAAGAAAGCTTATTTCTGACGATGACCTTTGTAGTTATACCAATGACATTAATATCGTTTTACTCTATCAAACCTATCAGGATATTTTACGCTCCCAAAATGCCATAGATTTTGATGATTTATTATTGCTCACCTACAGTCTTTTCATAAATCAGCCAAATATTGCAGCATTGTACAGAAGAAGTTTTCAAACGATTTGTATTGATGAAGCACAAGATTTAAATAATGCTCAATATAAGTTATTAATGGCACTGGCTAACGGTGAACATAAAAATATCATGATGGTGGGTGATCCTAATCAATCCATTTTTCATTTTAATGGTTCTTCGCCGGATTTTATGGATAAAGAGTTTGTTAATGACTTTAATCCGACCCCTTTTGTGTTAAATGAAAACTACCGTTCTTCAAAATCAGTATTGGCGGCGGCTAATAAGATTAGGCCAGAAAATGAAAATATCACAGATACTGTGAAGCAGGGCTTATTTGAGATACATTCACTTGAAGATGATGACGCAGAAGCACAATGGATAGTTGATAAAATTAAAGTGCTAGTTGGCTCTAAACATGAAGATATTGAAGGTGATATTTGCTATGAAAAAATAGCGGTTCTGTCGCGCAATAAATATGTATTTAATCAATTAGAATTAAAACTAAAGGAAAATAATATTCCTTGTTATTACAAAATGACACCAGGTGCTATTAAATTTGAGTCAGATTTAATGAAGGTATTTGACTTGGCATTGCGTATAAAAATTAATTCTCAAGACATATTACATAAAGAACGTTTGCTGAAAACTCTAAAAATTAGTACCAATAAGACAGATGATCTGGAAACCATTACTTCAAAATTGAATATTGGCTTTGAAAAACAATTATTAGGAATTGTCAGTAATTTAAGTGACGACGGAAGTAATCTGAAAAAAAATTTTGAACAATTTAAAAACGAAATAACGTCTAACGATGAAAATGATAGAAAAATGGTAATAGATGATATTGATGAATTATTGAAACACTGGACTAATTACGCTAAAAAAACCGATAACAAATCTCTTCATCAGTTCAAAAACGCTATGGCGTTAGGACAAACTCACCCCTTAGCACAACACAATGGCATAACGTTAAGCACGGTACACACCATGAAAGGACAGGAGTTTGATATTGTTTTTTTGATGGGCATGGATCATGAGACATTTCCTGATTATCGAGCAGTCAGAACAGGAGGAATAGAGTTAACCCAAGAAAAAAATAATTTGTATGTCGCTTTTACCAGAGCAAAAAGGTTTCTTTACGTGACTTGGCCAGGAAAGAGATTAATGCCGTGGGGAGATTATAAATCTAGGAATATTTCTCGATTTTTAAAGGTGTTTGATGAATAAGCTCACCGAATCTTCCATTGAATCCTTCGCTATCAAGTTGCTTGAACGCTTGGGCTATGACACTATCTACGCCCCCGATATTGCCCCAGATGGCGACCGTCCAGAACGTAATCGTTATGATGAAGTTATACTAAACGAACGCCTAAAAGCGGCAGTACGACGTATCAATCCAACCGTTCCTCATCACGCATTGCAAGAAGCAGTTAAAGACGTTGAACGAATCCATTCACCTGAGCTGCTAGTCAATAATGAAGCCTTTCATCGTATGATAGCCGAAGGCGTGAAAGTGAGTTACCAGAAAGACGGCCAAGATCGCGGGGATTTGGTCTGGCTGATTGATTTTGCTAATCCGGAAAATAATGAGTTTATCGTAGCCAATCAATTTACGGTGATTGAGAACAATCAGAACAAACGCCCCGATATTGTGCTGTTTGTTAATGGCTTGCCTTTGGTGGTCATCGAACTTAAAAATGCCGTTGATGAAAACGCTACGATTAAATCCGCTTATCAGCAACTGGACACTTACAAACACACCATTCCAAGCCTATTTACCTATAACGCCATATTGGTCATTTCTGATGGTCTGGAAGCAAAAGCGGGTTCATTGTCGGCGGGTTTAAGCCGTTTTATGACCTGGAAATCAACCGATGGCAAAGCCGAAGCCTCGCATTTGGTAAGCCAACTCGAAACCTTGATTAACGGTATGTTGAATAAAGCCACCTTGCTGGATTTGATTCGTCATTTCATCGTATTTGAGAAATCCAAAAAAGAAGACTCGCAAACCGGCGTGATTAGTATCAGCACCGTTAAAAAACTGGCCGCTTATCACCAGTATTACGCGGTAAACGCGGCGATTGTCTCAACCTTGCGGGCGGCTAATTTTAGTCATGAAAAAGATATTCAGGAATCACCGGAAAGTTACGGTGTAACAGGTGTCAGCAGCCAACCGAAAGGCGACAAAAAAGCCGGTGTGGTCTGGCATACGCAAGGCAGCGGCAAATCACTGTCTATGGTGTTCTATACCGGAAAGATTGTTTTGGTTTTGGATAACCCGACCGTGTTGGTGATTACCGACCGCAATGATTTGGACGATCAATTATTTGATACTTTTGCGGCATCCGCTCAATTATTGAGGCAAGAACCAAAACAAGTTGAAGAGCGTCAACACCTCAAAGAGCTGCTAAAAGTCGCATCCGGCGGAGTGATTTTTTCGACGATCCAGAAATTTCAGCCCGAAGAGGGCAATGTTTATGAGGAATTATCGAGCCGCCGCAACATTGTCGTGATTGCTGATGAAGCACACCGTACTCAATACGGCTTTCAAGCAAAAACCATCGATGAGAAAGATGCCCAAGGCGAGGTTATAGGCAAAAAGATCGTGTACGGCTTCGCTAAATATCTACGCGATGCCTTGCCAAATGCAACGTATTTAGGCTTTACCGGCACACCGATTGAAAAAAAAGATGTGAACACACCGGCTGTATTCGGTAATTATGTCGATATTTACGACATTGCCCAAGCCGTGGAAGACGGCGCAACGGTGCGCATTTTTTATGAGAGCCGTTTGGCCAAAGTTGGCTTAAGCGATGAAGG
>QYQN01000019.1 GCA_007280895.1 Methylococcaceae bacterium | reverse complement strand
CGTGCGATATGGGTAATGGCCGCATCGCATAAACCCACGACATCTAAATCACCACGCAACTGAATACTTAGCTCTGTAACGCCTGTTTTAATCCAATTCTGACGCTGTACCTCGGCATTAACACGATTAATATTTTCTAAAATACGATTAATGCCTTGCATGATTTTGCGCCAATCACCCTGATAATTTTCTATTCGTGCACGCTGCGTATAGTCTCCTGCTTCAAAGGCGATGATTAAGCCATCAAATTCTTGCAATGCGCCAACCGCCACATCCGCCAATTGATTAATCGCATTTCTTATTAAATTATGGTCACCCTGAAAAACCTCCGTCACATGCGCAGTCAAGGTACCTTCTGCCATTTTATTAAGGATCAGTGCTTTTATTTCAATGGGTCTTAATATTTCATCAAGCATGTGATTAATGCCTTGGACTAAGTCGTCAAAATCGCCTTCAAAATTACCCTCTTCTAAGCGCTTGGATAAATTTCCTTGACGTGCAGCAACAATGGCAATTTCCACCTGTGTATTTAACGTGCGTAAGACGTGAGCTAACTCGTTTTGCGCTCGGGCAATCTGGGCTAAATCATCGGCATATAGGATTGCATCCTTTGCTACGTCACTTTTCTCGACAACTAATTGCCCCCGCGCTAAGGCTTTCGCCTGTGTTTCAATTGCAGCAATTCTAAAGGTGATATTTTTAATCAAATTTATAATTAGGAAAAAAATCATCAGTGCTAGCCCAAACATAACCAGACCAAAGCCCATGACCATCATGTTTTGCAGTTTATTTTGCCCCACTTCTTGCTCCGCAATAGTTACCTGATAAGTCACTATTTTTTTTTGCGCCTCAACGACCTGTAAAAATAAAGGCTCGGTTTTTGTTGAGAGGTAAGTGCCCGCCTGAACAAAATGCTCTTGCTCTAACATCACTAAGACTGGTCGAACGCCCTCATTTAAATACGTATCGCGGCGTTGAGAAAACTGGTTCGCTAAATTATTCTCTTCAGTCCCTTTAACCAGCTGTAAATAATCAGTCCATAATTGGTTTAACTCAATAAAATCGCCCCTGACTCGCTCAACACGCAAATGCACCTCATAATCGCTATTGTGCGCCACATCCTTTTGCTCAAGTCCTTGCCCTGCCTGCACTGCAAGCAACATTTCACGCATATCTGAATTTAATAATGCGCGTACATCACCTAAGTATTGTGTGGGTAATAAGCGATCATAGTAGGTTTGTTCATGTAAGTGATGTGACCAATACAAGCCCACTAAGGACACGCTGACGGTTAACGACATCATGCCGAAAATCAAGCCAATTAATACTAAAAACTTTTGCCCTACTGGCAATTTTTGATATGTTTTCAAAACGTTCCTCGGTTAATAATGTAAAACTATTTACGTGGTATGAATTAGCCAAAGAGGGTGGACAACGCGCCTCTGGCAATACTTCATGTTGGCAAATGGAGAGTATAGTGCTAACGCCTAGGGCTACCTATGCACTAATTTGATGGGTGGCCCTGCTTTTGCCTTGAAATCATGGGCTATTGTCGTACACTTTAGGCTTATTGTGTTCACTCACTCACTCCTCATGAAAAAAGGCGACTCAGCTTGGCTTAAGCTTATCACTCAGGCTCTTTTTCCTGCGACCTGCATACTATGCAACCGCGCTGGTGTGCAGACGCGTGACCTATGTGATAGCTGTTATCACTCACTACCAAAAAACACCTCGTGCTGCCTTCAATGTGCAGAAGCATTGCCTATTGTCTACGCTACGCCAATGCGCTGTGGTCGCTGTCAACACCATCAGCCTGCTTTTGATTACACAATCGCCCCTTTTTTGTATCAAGAACCGCTTAGCTATTTAGTCACAGGTTTAAAATTTCGTAAGCAATTTACCCATGCGCGCTTACTTGGGCAACTCTTAGCTGAACAAATCCAACTTACGCAAACGCGTCCAGAATTATTATTGCCAATACCTTTGCATCCCTCAAGGTATCGGGCAAGAGGCTTTAATCAAGCACTTGAAATTGCCCGTACAGTATCACAGCAATTGCATATTCCTCTTGATTTATACAGCTGCAAACGCAAAAAAAACACCTCGCCACAAACGCAATTATCCGCGCAAAAACGCCAACAAAATCTTACCAATGCTTTTAGTGTTGTCCCTACGTTTACTGCCAAGCATGTGGCTATCCTTGATGATGTCATGACTACGGGTGCCACCAGTCATGCACTCGCCTTGGCATTAAAAAAAGTGGGAGTACAGCGTGTGGAGGTCTGGATTTGTGCGCGTGCTTAAGGTGTATTGCACTGAAGCGTTTAATTTCGCAGCACTAGAAAACACGTATTCGTGTGTAATTATTCAATCCTCTTCCCGCCCTCTTCCTTTTTTAAAGGATGAAGTGAAGGCCGCTTTTTTGTTGAACGACTTATACGCTTTAAAATCAATAATAATCCCTTGATGTACTTCAATTTTTACTCACAACCGTCCCAGACTTCGCGGCAATGATAAATATTTTTACTTCAAAAATATCCCTTTGACCCGCTATTTATGAATAACCCAATAATAGCGAAAAATTATTTATTTTTTAAAAGGATTATCTCCATGTTTTTTAGACTGTTAATCGTGTACGGATTATTAAGTTGGCAGCCAAGTTTAGCCACTGAAATGAAACAACTGTATAAAACTGAAGTCATTGCCTTCAGCCAAGAACCTGACGATCGCCGTGCGGCACTTGAAGAGGCTTTAACCACTGTTTTACAACGCATTTTGCCAGACACCTTAATCAATTCAAATGATCCTCGCATAAAAAAAGCGCTGCATAATGCAGAATCCTTTATTAAAAACGAATACACCTCCGACGTTAACTCGGTGTACTCAGGCGACACTTTAGCAAGAACCTTGCACCTTGAGTTTGATGGCCCACGCTTACAACGCTTCATTCAACAACTACAGCTGACCACCTTGCAAGAAAAACGTCCAGAGACCTTAGTGTGGTTAATCATTGATGATCATGGCGAGAAAAAAATCTTTAAACCCAATACCATGCCAGAAATCGATGCCGCTGTTTTTACGGCAAGTAAACAAAAAGGCTTACCACTTCGTTTTCCCAAAACAGGTGCAGCACATACTACGCATTTATCGAATAACCAATCATTTCAACCTAATGCTGAGCAATTAATCAAAATTTCCTCTGGCTATCCCGTTAAAAATGTATTGGCTGGACAACTCATTAACCAAACATGGTGCTGGGAATCTGAATGGACGCTGTATTTCAATGATAATTTACGGCGTTGGAAAGGTGAGTGTAAACCTTTGCAAGAAGCCGTGTCAGACGGCATTAATGGCACCTATGAACAGATGCTCAATGAGTATCAAAGCTCAAATGAAACTTTTTGTGGCGGCACTAGCGAAAATTGCCAAACCATCTCAGCCAGCAAAAAACGTCCAAATCAGTCTAAAAGATATGTTAATAAAGCATCAAAAACAACGGCTATTTATGTTCCTGGTAGAAGATCGCGGCGCGAGGCAAGTGCCCATTATCAACACGTAACGCCTAAAACACCCGAGCACACCTATCAAAAACCAATTCTTGAAGCTGCTGCGCCACCTGATGAAAACGTCAAGCCTTTGCCAGCACATCCCTTTAAAAAAGGACATGATGGACACGTGCTAAATCAAGATCCACCAAAACTTCATAGCACGCCCGCTACTGCTGCTGAACATACGCCTAAACCAACCCCTGTGCTAACCCCCAAAACGGCTCCGGTGCTAACACCTAAAGCAGTTGCTGAACCAACACGCAGCATCATGACAGATACTAAAACACCTAAGCCACCTAAATTGGATACGAAAAAACCTATCCTTGAAAACTTACCTACTGCGCCCAAAATTTCTGACAGTTTGAGTACAGGCTCTGAAGATCATACAGAGAAAAAATAACGCCACAGCAGTTAGTTATTTTTCAATTTAAGAAATTATCTAAAAAGACGCTACCCATTTAAGCCGTATCGCGTTTTTGCTTGACACAAGAACGCTAAAATCCACTAGGTATTCCTAGTGGTATGCAACACATTTACTACAACCTAACGATAACTGAAGCGAGCATTGTCCTTTGGCTAGCAGGCTTCAGTATTGTATTTTTTAACCACTAAAAGTAATCATTTACTGATAGTCATTTATGCCTTGCTAGGATCTCACCATGAACAAACTTCTCACCTTTTTCTATTTACCTTTGTTTACCAGTTTATTTTGTAATGGTTGTAGCACTACTGGAAAAACAACGACTAACTTGACCGAAGCTTCTCTACAATCAGAATCTTCTGCTCAGACGCTAGCCTTGCCTTCAAAAATCATTACCGCACGTGGTTATGGCACGGTAAGCCGTGATCAGCAATTTCGCTTAACCCCTGCACAACGTAAATTGATTGCTATTCGCGCGTCGAAAATGGATGCCTTAAGAGAATTAGCTGAGCAAGTGTATGGCGTGCGTCTCCGTGGCAATACAACTGTTGAAGATATGGCGATTAAAAATGATAATTACCGCTCTTATATTGATGCGTTTTTACGCGGTGCCCATGTACGAAATACACTTGCCTCGGGCAGCGATAGGGATTCGTATGAAACCGTCATGGAGCTTGAATTAACCCCTTCTTTTTATCAGTGTTTATTTGATAGCAATGTCTGTGAAACGCGGAATAATGCTCCTGCACCGCAATCTGCCATTCAGCCAATGGCTTTTTCACCTGACACTAATACGTCAAATTGTAATGCTGATGAGTGTTATTCTTACCCAAAAACAGCAGGTTTTTCTAATCATTAAGCTGCGTTATTTGTCTAACAGGGGCACCCACACGGGCTTGCCCCTACCAAAAGCATATAAATATTTACCGCCTAATTCATGATAATTTCTCTACGCACCCTGCTTTTTTTGACACCTTTCTTACTGTACGCATGTGCCAGTCCTCGCCCTAAGCCTGCCCCTAACTCACTAACACTCACGACGGAAGGACAAGCCGTTATTGTTGACAACAGTAAATTATTAGCCAGAAGAAAAGCTCTGCAAGATGCTATTCGTCACGCCACGATGGAAGCGGGCACAGCGATTAAAAGCGTTACGCAAGTCAATAATGGCAGCGTGCTTTTTGATACGTTCAGTATGCGTTCTGCTGCGGCCATTAACTCTTCTCAAATTCTTAAAGAATGGGAAGATAAAAACACTTATCACGTGCGCGCTAGAGTTTCTTTATCTGCCAATGATTTTTGTAAACCTCAATACCGAAAACGCATTGTGGCAACTGGCTTTAATCTGGCACAACCTGAACACTTAAGCAGCACCGAAAGCACAGATATTGTGAGTGGTATTCCACGCGAGATGATGCATTTATTAGAAGATAGCAAAGATTTTATCGGCACCAATCAAACCCATATTGCTATTTATGCTCAGCCTACTGATCAAGCGCCTAATCAAAATAATAATGAACCCTATTTAGTCTCTAAAATCATGCAAACGGCAAGTGAAAATGGCGCTCAATTTGTGTTATCTGGTGTTATTAGAGATTTAAAAATTGAATTAGCCAATGATGTGCAGGGCAATAACATTTTTTCGTTAGCTAAAAGTTTTGCCCGTTCTCTGCAAGCTAAACGTAGTATTGGTATGGATATTTATGTGCATGATGGCTTTACTGGGGCGCTGTTAACGCAGTTTAGATACACGGATGATATTACTGGCGATGTATGGATTCCTGCCAATTATACGGTCGGCAGTAAAGGCTTTAGAGATACTAAAATTGGCGCAAAAATTAGTCATATTATCGATACCGTCAGCAAGGATGTAGGCAAAGCGCTTAGCTGCTATCCATTCACTACACGTATTTTACAAATTAATAATAATAGCCTGATTATCGATGCTGGCGCACAAGAAAACGTGCATCTTGGTGATCAACTGGTGGTGTATGCAGACACCCATGATGAATTACATCTTAATGGTTTTCAGGAATATATCGGCCGTGACAAACACGCTGTTGGCGTTATCACCATTCATGATGTTAAAGCCCGTTACGCTATTGGTGAGCTTGATGTTGCACCTAAAGATGTGGGACTACAAGAAGGCGATTGGGTAAGGGCTTTTTAATATAGCTTACGGGTTTAAGGCATCTGATTAATCTGAAAACCTTCTAAGATTGCCTTACCTGTGCCTGACTGCATGGATGCAACATAGACCTTATCGTTAATAAATAAAGGGGTTGCCAATTGCCTGCCCGAACCTTGCAACGGCTGTTTAACCAGCATTTTGCCATCGTGGACACGAAGGCCGTATAAAATGCCTGGTGTGCCAATATCCACAACCCACACGACAGCATTCTGACCTGCACCTGTTAAGGCAGGCAATGAGGGGTGACTTCTAAACATAGTTAACGGCGCTGGCGTGTCTGCTGAGGGAAATCGCCAAAATACAGCCAGCTTGGGTTGTTTATTTTCCAGCACTATTTTTAAAGCGACTACGCCTGCGATATGGGTATTATCTGCACTAAAGCTGGTCACCATAATCACGGGTTCATTATTAATCCAAGCTAATACTGGCTGCGTCACCATCATCCCTGCCCAACTCAAGCGACATAAATCTGTGGGTGAGCCACATAATTCAGCAACCTGTAAGCGATCATATTGAACGCCCAAGTGTTTTGCATCTAGCAAATACACTGCCCCTTCTTTTCCTGGTTGCAGAAGCACGGTTAACTCATTGGTTAATTTTACTTTAATGGGTGAGCTAGAGCCTAAATCGTAATCCATCCATGCCAAGCACTCCCAAAAATTTTTATCATCACATTCGTGATTGGGGGGCTTAAGTGGTGCATTTTGCCTCGCTAAACGGGGAATAAATAAATTTTTACACGAGCGCAAACACGCCAAATCTGGCTGTAGTGGATTAAACGCTGCACATAATTGCTTATCACAGCCATCTTCAAACGGGTGACCCGGTCTTATTCTTAACAATGCATTGGCATAGTCATGACGCGCTAAATCCACTTGCCCATTACCTGTAGGGACAAGTAACTCTGTCCCACTGTCATCCTGACTAAGCAATATGCCGGCAGGCGTCCAAATCCCCCCGCCACAAACCATTTCTTGAGTACCGTATTCCATTTTAGCGGGGCAATTAACTTCAGGTGTGGTGACAAATACATCTGCTAGCGCATGCTCTGCGCCTTGTTTCAGCCATGCGTTAATATCAACGGTAAATAACCAACCATGAAATGGCTGGTTATCTGAAGCATTGCCAAATGCCACATACACCATGCCATACGCTTGTTTATTGCTTGGCAGATAACGCAAGGCTGCGTGTGAATACGCATGCGATGGTAAAAAGGCAATTGAGCCACCTTCTTTATGGCTAAGATTAGCGGCAAAGGTTAAACGTGGAAAAGCTGGATCCAGCTGCTTAGTCAGCATATCAAGCACGACTAAATGATGACTTACCCGCACCCCTTTTTGCACACATTGGTACACAACAACTAATTTCTTATCAATTAACACAGGCGTGGCGATTAATTGCACGTCTTGATTAGCATCTCTAGGTAAGGCCAGTTGCCACAGCAATGCGCCTGTAGCGCTGTCTAAAACAGCAATAGTACCCTCTGAAACAGGCACAATTATCTGTGCTTGACCATTGCTGGTATAGGCTAACGGTGAGGCAATAATGCTGGCATTAAAGTGTACCGAAGGGTTTTTTGCACTGGGAAAAAGTTGCTGCAAGGCAAGGCTTTTCGGCTCTAAGGAAACAACTGCTGGCGTGACGTGACAGGCACTATTTATTAGCGAAAATAAGAGTACGCCAAAAATAAAGACGAATCGTAATGTTTTCTTCATGAACGTTCGATGGATAAATTTATTAATTTCTAAAGGTGTAGGGTCAACGTTAGTAAATTGTACTATGTACTTTTTGGTTAAGTGGTGTGTGGTGACGTGTTAATCGAGCAAAAGTTCTTTAACCAAGGTGGGCGCATAGGTATCGATACAAATCGTAAAGGCTGTGAACAGAGTCATGTGGGCACGATGCATTAAGCAAAGCACATAAAAAAATTAAAATCAACGTATTATAAAATACACATTAGTATCGAGGGGATTTTTATACTACGTGCAATGCTTCGATAGCGTAATGCAGCGAAACCTCAGTTATTAAATAGGGCATTTAACCTAAGTCAGGTTAAATGCCCTATTTTTTTGTGCTGAAGGTCTAAGCACGTGCATGAAGCATCACGATAGCCGTTGGTTAGATGAATTATGACAAAAAAAATTGATAATACAAAGCAGGCTTTATACCAAATTCTGCGACATTTCACCACGCGGCAAAATACCACATGTGCAAAGATAACTGACTCACCTACAATTTACTCGACCTCTAATTGTTCACGCGTTAAGGGTCACTTCCTTCCTCTCAAATGCGAGCCATTAACTTAGGCTCGCATTCTTTTTGGGTGATTAAGTTTAAGACTGTCCTGGCTATGGGCAAGAAAATAAGCCTAGTGCCTATTAGCCAAAAAGCTTTATTAAACCTTTAATGCCTTGCACTAACACATCAATTTCTGCTTTCGTGTTATACATCGCAAACGACGCACGGGCTGTTGCAGGCACCTGATAAAACTCCATTACCGGCATGGCACAATGATGACCTGCTCTGATAGCAATCCCTAAACTATCGAGCATCGTGCCAATATCATGAGGATGAATACGCGCTAGCGTAAACGAGACAATCGCGCCTTTATGCTGGGCATTACCAATAATCGTAAGCCCTTCAATGCACTGCATCTGTTCCGTGGCATAACTCAGTAATGCGGCTTCATAGTCTGCTATCGCGCTCATGCCGATGCTATTGACGTAATCAATGGCATGCCCCAAACCAATGACTTCTGCAATCGCTGGGGTTCCTGCTTCAAATTTATAGGGCAAATCCGCATAGGTACTTTTTGCAAATGACACTGTTTTAATCATGTCACCCCCTCCTTGATAAGGCGGCATGGCTTCTAATAACGCTTGTTTTCCATACAGCACGCCGATACCTGAAGGCGCATATAATTTATGTCCAGAAAAGACATAAAAATCACAATCCAATGCTTGCACATCAACGGGCATGTGCGGCAGGGCTTGCGCGCCATCAATCAACACAGGAATCGCTTGCGCATGGGCATCGGCAATCATTGCTTGCACAGGATTAATCGTTCCCAAAGCATTAGACATCTGGGTAATTGCCACTAACCGTGTGTTAGGCGTTAACAAGGCGAGGTAGTCTTGATAAATTAACTCACCTTGCTGAGTCATCGGTACGACCTTTAAGACTGCGCCCGTTTGCTCGCAGAGCAGTTGCCAAGGCACAATATTAGAATGATGCTCCATCGCGGTAATTAGGATTTCATCACCCTCTTTTACTTTTAATTTACCAAAGGTCTGGGCAACTAAGTTGATGGCTTCGGTAGCACCTCGCACAAAAATAATTTCTTTGCTAGTCGCTGCATTGATGAATGTCTTTACTTTTTCTCGCGCCGCTTCAAATTGCTCGGTTGAGCGCACACTTAGCGTATGCACGCCACGATGAATATTGGCATAGTCATGGCGATAAACATGACTCATGCTATCAATCACTGCATTTGGTTTTTGACAACTGGCGGCATTGTCTAAATAAACTAAGGGCTTAGTACGAATAGTTTCTGCCAAAATAGGAAAGTCGGCACGAATGTGTTCAATGGGATAATTATTCATTTTCTTTTCAAAAGTGATGCGCTTATTTAGGCTAGCCACTTAACACGG
>QYQN01000049.1 GCA_007280895.1 Methylococcaceae bacterium | reverse complement strand
TGCTAAAGCCAACGCCGCAGCAAAAGCTGAACAAGCCAAAGCAGACGCAACCGCTAAAGCCAATGCCGCAGCAAAAGCTGAACAAGCCAAAGCGGACGCAACTGCTAAAGCCAACGCCGCAGCAAAAGCTGCAAAAGATAAAGCTGATGCAGCTGCAAAAGCTAAGGCTGAAAAAGATAAAGCTGATGCAGCTGCAAAAGCAAAAGCTGAAAAAGATAAAGCTGATGCAGTTGCAAAAGCAAAAGCTGAAAAAGATAAAGCTGATGCAGCTGCAAAAGCTAAGGCTGAAAAAGATAAAGCCGATGCGGCTGCAAAAGCTGAAAGAGACAAAGCGGAAGCTGCTGCTAAAGCAGCCAAGGACGCATCAGAACTGGCTGAATTAACTAAAGCACTTGTCTCAAAAGTAAACAGAAGCTGGATTCGACCACCTGATGCCGTTTCAGGACAAAAATGCACAATAAGGGTTACATTAATGCCTGATGGCAAAGTGACGGGAGTTGATGTCGTAACAAGTAGTGGTGATGAGTTATTTGATAATTCAGCCATGAATGCTGTTCGAAAAGCATCGCCTTTACCTGTGCCTATTGATAAAGACCTTTTTGCTAAAGAATTCCAACCGCTTACGTTTGTATTTAAGCCAAAATAATCAGTGTCGTAAATAAATGCTGACGAGCTTATCAATAGTTCAAGTTTTTTCGTGTATGACTCGCTTAATATAACAACATTTCGGCGCATTAGTATTTAATAACAACGCGTTACATCCTACTGACAAGCAGTAAAGCTGGACTAAACGTATCAAATAAAAGAGCGCGCACGAAAAGATTTCCTCTAAAACTGAACGTGACTAATTGCGAAAATTCTCCAATTATTAGCGTGATAAAAGGTAACAATCATGGCTTATTTTAAAACTATTGTAATGATTATAATATTTAGTCTAGTAACGTCTAGCAGTTATGCGGCACTGACTATTGAAATAACAGAAGGCGTTGAAAGTGCGTTGCCCATTGCCGTCGTGCCCTTTGCTTCAACGAATTCACCTGTGGCAATTAGCGAGGTGGTCAATGCAGACTTAGCACGCAGTGGCTATTTTATTATGCTAGATGAGCAGCGCATGACAAATCATCCCAGCTCCTCGCAAGAAGTAAACTTCAAAGAATGGCAAGCGTTAGCACAAAATCACATGGTGGTTGGTCGCGTAGAAACTAATGCTTCAGGTCAGTATGACGTTCAATTTCAATTATTGGATGTTTATAAAACGAGCCAATTATTAGGCTATAGGATGACCGTTTCTGCTGCTGATTTGCGCAGAACAGCCCACCACATCAGTGATTTAATTTTTGAAAAACTGACCGGTAAGAAAGGTTCTTTCAGTGGACGCATAGCCTATGTCACTAGCAGTGGCGCAGGTCACCAGCAAAGTCATCAATTGCAAGTGGCTGATGCAGACGGATTTAATCCCCAAACAATAGCAGGTTCTCTTGAACCCATTATGTCGCCCGCTTGGTCTCCTGATGGCAAGCGTATTGCCTATGTCTCATTTGAGAAAAAAACCGCAGCAGTCTACGTGCAAACATTAGCGACTGGACAGCGTGAGCGAATAGCCGAGTTCCCAGGAATTAACGGTGCGCCCGCATGGTCGCCAGACGGTTCTCGCGTAGCATTAACCTTATCTAAAGATGGAAGTCCTGATATTTATGTTTTAAATTTAGTGACGCGTAGCTTGCTTAGATTAACAAAAAGCTTAGCGATTGATACTGAACCTGCGTGGTCACCTGATGGCAGTCATATTATTTTTACCTCAGATCGAGGCGGAAAACCCCAGCTTTACATGACACCCAGTGCAGGCGGAAATGAAAAAAGACTGACCTTTACGGGAGCATACAATGCTCGGGGTAGCTTCTCTCCAGATGGTAGAAATATTGTCATGGTTCATGGTAACGGTAGTAGCTATCGAATCGCTATAATGGACATGTCAAATCGCGCTATTAATGTTTTAACGTCTGGTCCAGCAGATGAGTCGCCTAGTTTTTCACCTAATGGTAGTATGATTTTATATGCTTCTAAAAAAAGACAAACGGGGTTTTTAGCTGCCGTGTCAATTGATGGTAAAATGCAACAAAAACTAATGTTTAATAGCGGCGAAGTAAGAGAGCCAGCTTGGTCTCCCTAACTCATTCGGCTGCACTTAAATACGCTCGCGTTTTGTCTGCGAAGTATCGATCTACATTTTTGCTACAAAATACTCAATTATTTCTCACTTTTTCTTGGAAATTAACAATGAAATTAACTAAAACTGCTTTAGCGTTAACAATTGCTACGTTATTTTTAACAGCCTGTGCAGACACAGAAGACAAAGATCCCAATGCACTAGATGGCCAAACAAAACAAAGTGGTATTAATGACGCCTCCACCAATGGCTTAAATAATGGCACAGGCATTAATGGGTCAGAAATTGGTGGCAGCAATGGCACCGGTGAATATGGTAGCGCTGGCTTTAATGGTAATAGTCACTTAGGTCCTGAATTTAGCGATCCAAGCAACCCTTTATCAAAACATACGATTTACTTTACCTTAGATAGTAGCCAAGTACAGCCTGATTTTGTGCCTGTTATTGCTGCCCATGCACAGTATTTAATTGCCAACCCTAATCAACACATTACCTTAGAAGGGCATGGTGATGAACGCGGCTCAAGAGAATACAATATTGCTTTAGGTGAGCAACGTGCAAAATCTGTAGCGGGTATGATGAAAATTCAAGGTGTATCTGAAAGCCAATTGAACGTTGTCAGCTATGGTGAAGAAAAACCAGCCTCATTAGGTAATGATGACGCTGCATGGGAATTAAATCGTCGCGTTGAAATTGCGTACTAAAGGTAACTAACTAAATGAATGCTTACTTAGCTGCATTGGCGCTGGCCGTAACGTGTAGTCTCTCAAATAATACCTATGCATTACCTGAGGTCATTGATAATTCAGCTTATCCTGTCTCTGCGGGGGCTGTTGCAATAGTGCCCGTGTCACCCTCTCCATCAACTAACTCGTTGATGGAAATGACTGAACGTTTAGAACAACTGCAGCTAGAAGTTCAGCAACTTACAGGTAAAGTTGAAGAGCAAGCGAATCAAATTGCTGAATTAAAGCAGCAGCAAGCGGCGACACTGTCTGCTGAAGCCGAAAAGCATTCATCACCACCCACAGACGCGCTGCAAAGCGGTTCAGAAAATTCCGTAACTGAGCAACAAACACCCCCGCCTAGCTTAGACGACGAGGCAAGTACCCATGCATCCCCAGCAGGGACAGCCACAACAACCGAGAGTGTTAACGCACAGCCGCAAGCAAATCGCCCGCTTAAAACTGATATTTCTGCAGTCACTGATGACGAAAAAAAAGCCTATTTTGAAGCCTATGAAACCTTGCGCTTAGGTCATACCGATGAAGCCATCATGGCTTTTAAGACCTTCATTAATAATTATGCGCACAGTGTATTAATAAGTAACGCACAATACTGGCTAGCTGAGGCGTATCGTGTTAATCAAAATGATGACGCCGCAAAACAAATTTATGAACTCGTAGTAAACAACTACCCTGGCACAGAAAAAATGCCAGATGCGTTATTAAAGCTAGCCTATGTTGAAATAAATTTAAAACATAATGATCAAGCTAAAGCTTACTTAACTCGTGTAATAAAAGACTATCCAGAAACAACTTTAGCGCGCTTAGCCGCAAAAAAATTACTCACCTTGGAAGTAAGCATTCATTAATGGATTCCCTGCGCATCACCGAAATTTTTTATTCTCTGCAAGGCGAAACGAATACTGTAGGCATTCCTACCGTGTTTATTCGCTTAACAGGCTGTCCATTACGCTGCACTTATTGTGATACTGCCTACGCCTTTCATGGTGGCCACAAAATGACACAGCAAGCAATACTCGATGAAGTTCGTCAGTATTCTTGTCGTTATGTTACTGTCACTGGCGGTGAACCTTTAGCGCAAGCAAACTGCATACGACTTTTAGACAATTTAATAGCAGAAAATTTTAGTGTCTCCTTGGAAACGAGTGGTGCCCTTGATATTTCCAAAGTTAATTCTCGAGTGATAAAGGTAATGGATCTTAAAACACCTAGCTCAGGCGAAGAAAGCAAAAATAATTTTGCTAATATTGACCACTTACACGCACACGATCAGGTAAAATTTGTGATTGGTGATACTACAGATTACGAATGGTCAAAAGCCATCATACGTCGCCACGCCATACATGAACGCTGCGATATTTTATTTTCACCTGTTATGACTCAACAAAACCCCACAGAGCTTGCTGAAAAAATTCTCCAAGATCGGCTCCCAGTGCGCTTTCAAATACAATTACATAAACTTCTTTGGGGCGACGCTCAAGGTAAATAAGTTATATTTATGCAAAAAAAAGCTATTGTCCTGCTATCAGGAGGACTTGATTCCATTACCGTATTAGCGCTTGCCCAACAACAAGGATTTGAGTGCTACGCCTTAAGTTTTGACTATGGTCAGCGTCATCGTGCAGAATTAATTGCCGCAACACAACTAGCGCAACAATACAAAGTAACTGATCATAAAATCATATCGTTAGGTTTAGGCGTTATCGGTGGCTCAGCCTTAACAGATGAACAGATCCCCGTGCCACACACTCTTCAACAAGGGATTCCTGTAACCTATGTGCCAGCCAGAAATACTATTTTTTTATCTTTTGCTTTAGGTTGGGCAGAAGTCTTAGGTTTACATGATATTTTTATTGGTGTAAATGCAATTGATTACTCTGGCTATCCAGACTGTCGTCCAGAATTTATTGAAGCTTTTCAACAGTTAGCAAATTTAGCCACCAAAGCAGGTGTAGAAGGTACTCAATTTGTCATTCACACGCCTCTGATTGCATTAAAAAAACAAGAGATAATAAAACAAGGCATTGCCTTGGGCATTGATTATTCGCAAACAGTATCCTGCTATTCGGCGGATATAGAGGGTCAGGCATGCAATATTTGCGATGCGTGTCGTTTACGAAAAATAGGATTTCAAGAAGCAGCAATTAAAGACCCAACGCGTTACAAATAATGTTGTCAGATAAAAAAAAATCAGTATAATAGGCGGTCTTTGTTGGGTCGCTAGCTCAGCCGGTAGAGCACCGCACTTTTAATGCGATGGTCATGCGTTCGAATCGCATGCGACCCACCACTCCTTACAAAACAATAGGCTTTCATTCACATGATGCCTATTTTTTTTGACTTAATTTTCCCCATTGCTTTTTTTTGCACTTATAAGTTGAATATAAGCAACTCATTTAATAGCTTAGATAGCAGTCATAAATAACCTCTACATGTCCTTGTTTACCTTGAACTTAAAATGCAGCTTTTCGCATTAGTGGATAAGAATAAAAAAACACAATTCTGCACTGAACAGCTAAATCAATACCCAACTCACAACTGGAAATTATCACTATAGTTTTCACCTAAGAGGGCTAAAGCTTACGTGGTTTTTCTTCTCGGTATAATTTAAAAATATTTTATCTACGTTTTCAGGACGCTGTGCTGCCTTAACAAAGTTGGTGGCACTATGACGCTGCTCGTGGCTATACTGCTCGACGTGTTGCTGTGATGTTTGAAGATGCTTTTATAAGCTATTCGATGCTCGACGACTCTTTGGCTAGAGTCGGACTTGGTGAATAAACGGTTAGATTGCCGTGTATTTCGCTCAGGCAATCTAACGTTATGTGTTAGGTGAATATAAGCTAACTTACTCCAGCTCTTCTGGCAATAAACCAGAATAACCAGCGCGGTTGCTCTTTATCCTCTATTGCTCTTGTTGTGTTGATCTTTTAGTTGACCAGGCAATGGTTCCTGGCGCGACATCATGGTATATCGTAGCGATGCCAGTGCTGAGGGATATAATATCTGTAAAGCCCTGAGCAGATGTGCCTACCGTATAGCTAAAGGCAAAAGCATAAGAAGAGCCGGCAGGGCCTAGAAACACAGGATAACCATCAATTGCTATGCCTGCTAGAAGAACGGTAGCCCTTGGTTTGCAAGAAAGATATATCTTATCAATACTCGCCGTCACCCAGGCAAACTTCTCTTTTTCAAAGTCAATGGTACTTGGGGAAGGAAGTGGTGCGCCGGGATTAACCAAAAAGAGCAGATTTTTTAATACCTTAGTTGTTTTGTCATAAGAGATGCGGGAACGAACTTCTTTTTTACCTGAGGATATGTCAGAGAAGGCACTATCAGGTAATTGTGGAGTCAGTGTGGACTTGATGTCCGCAACGTCAACAGTGTGCTCCATCATAAAACTGGAGAGTCCTGCAGGTGTGCGTTTGCAAGTAGTAACGGTATTAGCCCCCACTGTAGTCGTAACTGTATTAACAGCTTGTGCTGAATGAGCGATCAAAAAAAAACCAGCCAAAATGAAGCTTGGTTTTAAGACCGACGTTAATGCTATATTCTTTATGTTCATCATGATTTATAAGGGTTAATTAATATTGAATGGTTATTGCTAGTTAAGTTAGTCATAAAATCAACAGCAGGACTGTTGGTTTTTTAAAACCAAATCAAGCTGTGATTTGAATATATTATTATTTTTTTTTTTTGCAAATTCACTCGTTTCACCAAGACATCACTCAACACAAGGGACAAGGCCAAAGCCGCCTTTCGCGCGAGCTTAGCCGAAATAAAGCACGACAAGGCCACAGCAATAAACAGGTCAGCGGAACGCTTTAAAAGCCCCGTCACCACCAAAAAATACCTATCACAAAC
>QYQN01000073.1 GCA_007280895.1 Methylococcaceae bacterium | reverse complement strand
TCGCGAGTTATACATTTGATTGCAGTGTTATAACGTACTTTTAATTGATACTTATCAGCAAAATCTTCTAAATAACGAACTAAATCGCGTCTATCTGGATACAGTTCATCGCTATATTTGGTAAATAACAATGAGGAATCATAAGTAATTAATGAATTCCAGTCATAACGCAAATTGAAATCTGATTCTGGAAAAAAGTTATTTTTCTTGTTTAAGGACAACAAGGTGTCATGACGTGGATATTGCTTAAAGAATGCACCGGGTCCACTGGTACCTTCTAAAATTAAATAATCATGCCCTGCTTGTTCCATGAAATAACCCATTTGTAAGCCACCAGGGCCGGCACCAAGGATAATATAATCGTGAAATATAATAGTCATAGTCGTTGTAAATTAATTATTTGCAATAAAAAAACTGCCTGATAAATATATCAGGCAGTTTTTATGGATTAAGAGTATTTATGCGCTTTATTTTTTGTATTCTAGTGGCCCAAGTTCCATTGCCGAACCATCTGGGTTTAACTTACAACGTTGTAAACCATGATTTGCTATACGTGGATCATCTGCTGCCCAAGGTTTAAAGCCACCACGTGATTCATCACTTGAAAAATGCTCTAGCGAATATTGTTTTGTGGTGACCATAACGATGCTATTGATAAAGTTCAGTAACATATTGCGTGGTTTTAAGTTGGCTAAATCACCATCGATTAAATCAGAGGAGGCGTCAAAGCGTGTCACTATCGAGCTACGTGTATTGCTGCCTTTGATATAGTCACCTTGATTATATAAACGGAAGGCAGGGTGAAGATAAGCCACATTGGCTGGGCGTTCTGGATCATTACGACGAATAAAATTAAGCGAATCTTCAAAGCCATTTTCAAAGGTATCAAAGCCTAATTCTAAGGTAAAAATAATAATCTTTTTATTAGCAAACATTGAATCTTTTAAGACATAAGAAACGGGGTATTCATAGAACATTTCCGCTTTGCCATCTTCAAGAACTAAGACATCACACAAGGTGCCAAATAATTGATATAAGGCTGAACTTAAGCTTAAACGAGTAATAATGTGCTCACCTAAGGCTTGTAAATCGTCTTCATTTTCTAATTTAAAACAATCAGAAGGCAGCGCTTTGTCATGGAATTTATCTTCCAAAATTCTGAATAAGGTGCGGGCGTTATAACGGAAGCCATGGATAAAGCCTGAAGCTGATTTTTTATCACGTGAAGCCGTTGTCGTGCCAATGTAATACATGTCGGGCGTGCTACTTTCCCAGCTTGTATTTAATATGGGGTATTTATTCATTGCATCCATTTCTGGTGCAATATCTTCGGCAAAAAGACTGGTGTCTGCGTATTTAAAGCCTGTGCAGCGAATAACATGATCCGCTTCAAACCATCCAAACGCAGTCCCTGGCGTTTTCCAATGTGGTAATTCTTCGGTGTAATGAACTTGCAAGGTGCCGTCGTCTTGGCGTACTAATTTAGTTAAGGTGGTACCGGTGACGGTATGCAAAGCTTTTAACTGGAACATATCCAGAATAGTATTGTTATATGAACGCAAATCGCCCACGAAATGACTGTTCCACGCATGACGAATTAAGCGATTGCCTATCATGATAAAGACAAGTGCCGCATGTCCGGCTAAATCGTTTGCAACTTCAAAGGCTGAGTTTCCACGTCCTAAGATAACTACGCGTTTGTTTTTATAACGCTCTGGATTAACATCGTAATCTTCAAAACCTTCGGCTAATTCTATACCTTCTGCATCTGGAATATTTGGCTTAACGGGCCCTGTAGCTAAGATCAGACGTTTACAGCTATATTCCATGCCATTAGCGTCTTTTAACACAAACAGACGCTCTTCATTGTGTTGTCGAGCAATCATTTGTACTGAGGTATTAAATTTAATTTTGATTTTGTATTTTTTTGCAAAATCATTTAAGTAACGAACTAATACATAATTTTTTGGATAGAGATCAGTTGTGTAGTCAGTAAATAAATGAGAGTAATCATGAGTAATTAGAGAATTCCAATCATGTCGTAAATTAAATTCAGGTTCAGGGTAAAAATTGTAAACCTTATTTAAAGAAATTAATGTTCCTTGACGTGGGTAATGCTCAAAAAAAGACCCTGCCCCATCATTACGTTCTAATATCAGATAATCATGACCCGCTTGCTCCATAAAATAGCCCATTTGTAAACCTGCTGGGCCAGCACCTAAGATAATGTATTCGTGATAATTCATAGTGTTAATAATTGATAATTGATAATTGATAGAAATAACGATTGAATAGTCTTTTATTTTTTTAACTTAAAAAGTCAAATATATAATTTATATCTGTTTGAGAAGCATTGCCTAAAACATAAGCCTAAATTATAAAGGTAATTTTTTTTTATACAATAAGACTTTAATTGCAAGGCAATGCCTCTTATAAATAATTAATATTAAGGGGTTATGACGCAGACTGCATTTTAACTGAATCTACTAAAATATCTTCTAAGCCACGACGACGCGTTTCTGTGCCAAAAAAAGCCACTAAAATAACCGCTAACGCCATAGGAATAGCGCCTATCATGGCCACTGTTGTGATTGATGGTGCAGCAAGACCAAATGACATAAAGGCAATAATCAATACACCGCCTGCTTTACTTGCACTGGCTGCATAACCAGTACCGCGTGCACGAATACGCGTTGGGTAAATTTCTGAACTATACACAGACAATACTGCAACCACTGAGCTAATTCCCCAGATAGGTACAACTAAGAGTAGATAAAGTAATGGACGATTTTCAATAATGGCATTCCCCACAAACACAAACCCAAACAATGCGGCTGCAGTAAGTGCGCATAAAATGACAATTGTTTTTTTACTACTCCAGAAGCCATACATCCAAGCGACTAAAAATGACAAGGGAAAGCCCATCATGGCTGCATTTCTAAGTATTTGA
The DNA here is from genome assembly GCA_007280895.1 of Methylococcaceae bacterium. Taxonomy (GTDB): domain Bacteria; phylum Pseudomonadota; class Gammaproteobacteria; order Methylococcales; family Methylomonadaceae; genus Methylovulum. Next base: position 9,914 of record QYQN01000073.1, on the reverse strand, counting down.
TCAGCATCAGTTACACCCATAGCTCTAAGGTTTGTGGGTATCCAAAGATTAAAGCCAAATAAAACTAAGCCTGAGCCTATACCTAAAACTGTTACTAATAAGGTAGTGCCAAGAAATTGTGGCGTAAAAAGTTGCTTCCACTGTCCTTTGATTTTAACTTCTAGTTCTGCAGCCACTGATGTTTCTTGAATGATTTTTGCACCGTAGCGTGTCATCACTGCTTTAGCTTCTTCTTCTCTACCATTGGCAAGTAAATAACGAGGCGACTCTGGAATCCAACGATTGATTAAAATGAAAATAACCCCTGTTGGCATACCAATTAACCACAAGATGCGCCAGCTGTATTCAGGAATTAGCGAAGCAGCAAGCCAGCTGGTGATGATGTATGCACCAGCAATATCCGCACCGACTAAAATCATTAACCAACCACGATGACGTGCAGGAATGGTTTCTGCCAATAACGCATAACAAATCGGTAACATTCCACCCACGGCTATCCCCATCACAAAACACATGATTACATTGCCAAAGAAATCTGGCATGGTGCCACAAATTGATGTTCCAATAAAACCAATGCCCGCATAAAGAATTGATGCGCGACGACCAATTTTATCACCCATCCAACCCCAGATAATAGAACCAAGCACAGTGCCTGTAATGCCTGACAAAGCTAACCAAACCGCTGGATAGCTACCCAGTGGATTTAACGGTGATTTAAGACCGTATTCCATACTCATGCCAGGCATAACAAAGGCTAATGTCGTAGGCTTCATGACATCAATGGTGACAGCTAATGCCATTGCCAGCAAAAGTCCCACATGCGCAAAATTAAGCGGCGCATCATCTAACGCACTCACACGAATTTTTGATACCACTGCATCATTAACAGAATTGGCTTTAGGATATAGACCATACAAACTACTAATCATTCCTATGAAAATAAATGCCATGCCCACAATCATGGGCATATCCATTGCCATTCCTACTAATTTATAACCATTATCTTTTGCCATTAAATACATTGGAATATGAGCAGCTACGCCAGCAGTCACTGCAATGACACCAAACCAAAAGGCAAGTGGATGATGAAAGGTCACCCCGCCCATAGAAACTTTATCGTTAGATTTATTCATATATCCACCTCTATTACTTTAATGAAACTTCATATATACGTTAATTATTATCACTTTATCAAAAAGCTTACTTTACTAATGTTTAATAACTTATTTCTTTAACACATTAAACAAGTGCAGTATATAGAAAATAAAATGATTTGTACTTATTTCAATACTAAAGAGTAGATATAAAATTAAAGTATTTAATAATTAATTGTGCTTAAAAAAATAAGGATTTATCGAAAATAAATGCGTAAAAAACTTACTACCCCTAGCATGATATATAGATTATTTATGTTCAATAGGGTAATTATTCAGTTTTCTTATTTTTTAAAGGAGAGGTGAATAGTTATTCATTAGACGGGAGCATCGCTATTTTTGCGTAAGCTTTTATGGTCATTCATGCCCAACAAGCGGCAAAATAGCGACACACTGTTAAGCTTCTGTCTCATTATGCTTAGGGTGATAGCGCAATAAAATCATAACTAAAATAATGGCAGGTAAGCCTGCGATTGTGGTGTAAATAAAAAATAATGGGTAACCAAAATCTTCTACCACCACACCAGAAAAGCCACCAACCATTTGTGCGGGTAAGGTCATTAACGAACTAAACAGCGCATATTGTGTTGCGGTATACGCGGTACTGGTTAAGCTTGATAAATAAGCAATAAAGGCTGAGGTTGCCATGCCTGCACAGAAACTATCTGCACTGACAATAAGTGCTAAACCAGCAAGAGTGGGCGTAGTCATCGCAAAGCTAGCGTAAAGCAAATTGGTCATTGCCGTTAAAATTGCCCCATAAAATAAGGGACGCATTAAACCAAATCTTGCGACGAATACTCCACCTACTGCTGCGCCTGAAATCGCCATGACAAAACTAAATACTTTTGTCACCTGAGCAATATCAGTTTTGGAAAAACCCATATCTAAATAAAAGGGATTAGCCATAACACCCAGCATAATGTCACTCATTTTATACATGCCGATTAACAGCAAAATTAATAAGCCTAATTTACCCTTGCGATGAAAGTATTCAACAAAAGGACTAAGCACCGTGTTGGAGAATCCTGCAACGCCACGCTGCCATAATGTAGTGGGCTGATCTACCCCTAAAAAAACATCCAACTCATGCTCAGTATGCGCAGCCTGCTCATCGTTTTTAAGGGGGGGTTCTTTGATGCAAAAAATAGTGATAATCCCAATTAACATGGCCGCCGACATGCTTGAATAGGCAACATTCCAGCTGGTAAATTCAGCTAAATACAGACACCCTGCCGCTCCGGTGAGTAAGGCAATACGGTACCCTGCAACATACGCAGCCGCCATTGCACCTTGATATTCTGCGCTTAACACTTCAATTCGATAGGCATCAATAGCAACATCTTGTGTTGCCGAACAAAATGACACCCAAATCGCGAGCAAAATAATTTGCTGCAATTGTTCTTGTGGATTAGATAATCCCATTCCCAACAACCCTAACGCCGCGCCTAGTTGTGCGACTAACATCCAGCTTCTTCTCTTTCCCATCCATCGTGTTATAAACGGGATGGGTAAGCGGTCTACAATCATCGACCAAAATACTTTAATTGAATAGGTAATACCCACCCAACTGACAAAGCCAATAATTGAACGCTCAATCCCTGCTTCAGTTAACCACGCCGATAAGGTGGAAAACACCAGCACAAACGGCAATCCTGAAGCAAAGCCTAAAAAAACAATTGCGATGACGGAGGGTTGCAGATAAATAGCAAATGCGGTGTGCCAATTTTTATTCATTTCTTTTGACCCTAAACGCTAATTTTTAAATCTACGCTAAGCGCATCTGCCTGCGACAGTTGCTGATGACTAGCGACCAGTGAGTGTGCTCGCCGTAAGCGACGAGCTGACTAAAAAAGGATAACGATGCCAATCGTGACTAAAGCCACTCCAACTAAAAACTAAATCAGTTACGTTTTGAGGTGCTTAATCTTCATTTTCTTCAATAGGTATTTGTGCACGCATTTCTTCTGAAAGCAACAACTGAGCACCCGTTATCACTACCTGTACGCCCGGTTGAAGAGCACTGTGTTCAATAAAAAGCCCTTCTGCAACCACCGAATAATCATTAATTCGTTGACGCGTAAACGTTTCATTAGACGTTTTAAGATAAACAAAACTTTGTCCTAAATACCAAATTAACGCTGATTTTGGCACAACCACACCGGTCTTAATGTGCGTGCTAAGTGGCAACCACGCGGTAATATTCATACCAGGTTTAATAGCGCTGCCCTGGGTTTGATAAAAATAATTGCTTCCTTGCTGAGCCACCTCAACTTGAGGTGCGTTAGAAATAAAATCAGCACCGTGTGTGTGGTCGCGCTTACCTACTGCACTGACTTGAATATGAGGATACATTTCTGTGTACTGCGCATTAGTTGCGATATTTATCTGCAATAAGCAGGTTTCTGAAGCGATTAACTGAGCCAGTTGGGGTGCTTGCTCTGCCAATAACCAACGACTGATAGTATCCCCCCAACTAATTTTTGCTTCAGCCACCAGCGCAGCATGCGCTATTAAAGTTTGTTCATACTGAGCTTTATCCGATTGCCACTGTGCGTGTTGCTGTTGACGACCACGTAAGGCTATCGCACCTTCTTGATAAAGCACGTGTGCCCGCTTTAATGCCTGTGTTGCTTGGGCTAATTGTGCTGCCAAACGGTGTTGCTCGCTATTATTCATAAGGTAGCGCTGATGCAATGCCAGCATAGCGTGTATAGATAAGGCACGCCCATAGGCAATTATTTCATCAGTATGCCTAGCTTGAATAAGCGTAATAAGCTTAATACCCGCTAACTGCTGAGTCTGTTCATCAAGATGCAACGGAGATTCGGCAACGTGCGTGGCTTGCTTAACGCCTTCGTTTGCCTCCTCAGTTGCTCGTGTTGGTGAACAAACCATTACGGCGACAAACATAACCACACCTAAATAAATTCTCATGAAAGCTTACTATCCATTCCACCTGACAACAAAAAAGCCTTGGTAGATTGCTCAACCAAGGCTTTACACTAATCTAAAACAACTAGATTAAGGCTTAATTATTAGGTAATGCAAAGACAGTTAAAACGCCACCCAATTTAGTGAATGAACTTAAACTTCTGTAAGCACCTACTGCACCTAAACCTTCAGAACCAGACGCATCAGTACCATCATCTAAACCCGCTGCGATACCAATACCTGCCCAACCACCAATACCTGAAAGCACGCCAACGTATTGTTTACCTTCATATTGCCAAGTATTTACGTTGCCGATAATGCCAGATGGCGTTTTAAAACGATATAATTCTTTACCTGTTTTTGCATCAACCGCTTTTAAATAGCCTTCTAAAGTACCGTAGAAAACTACTCCACCTGCTGTAGCAACCGAACCTGACCAAACTGAGAAAGGCTCTTTGTTTGACCAAGCAATTTTACCTGTTTTCGCGTCATACGCAGTAAATTGACCAAGGTTAGTCGTATTGTCTGGTTTACCAGTCATTACGTCAGCACCTGCTGGCATCATTGTTAACGTCGCACCTACATAAGGCTGACCAGCAGTATAAGACACTTCGAATGGTTCATAATCCATACATAAGTGGTTACCAGAGATGTAGAACAAACCAGTTTGTGGTGAGTAAGACACTGGCTGTTGGTTTTTTGAACCTAAAGCCGCAGGACATGCGCCTGTAGTATTGACGTCTTCACCGTTTTGTTCAGTACTGTATTTTGAAACAACCTGTGGACGACCTGAGTTCATATCAACATGGCTTGCCCAGTTAACAGATTTATCAAATTTTTCTGCAACTAATAACTCACCGGTTTCACGATCTAAAGTGTAACCAAAACCATTACGATCGAAATGAACGATGGTTTTATGCATTTTACCTTTAACTTCTTGGTCAACTAATACTGTTTCGTTGATACCATCAAAATCCCACTCATCATGTGGAGTCATTTGATAGACCCATTTAACCGCACCTGTGTCAGCATCACGTGCCCACAAAGACATTGACCATTTGTTGTCACCAGGACGTTGCACTGGATTCCAAGTTGAAGGGTTACCTGAACCGTAATACACTAAATTTAATTTAGGATCGTAACTTGTCCAACCCCAAGTTGTACCACCACCGACTTTCCATTGGTCACCTTCCCAAGTGCTTAAACTTGAGTTTGCACCAACAGGAACGACTTTACCGTCTTTCCATGTAGTCGTTTTTTTAGGATCCATTAACATTTCGCTATCTGGACCAACGCTATACCCTTTCCATGCTAATTTGCCTGAATTGATGTCATAAGCAGCTAAGAAACCACGCACACCAAACTCACCACCAGAAATACCTGTTAACACTTTATCTTTAACAACCAAAGGTGCATTGGTGTTGGTCATGCCTAATTTAGGATCACCATTTTGCACACTCCAAATTCTTTTACCTGTTTTAGCGTCTAAAGCAGTCAACACGGTATTAGATTGTTGCAAGAAAATTTTGCCATCACCATAAGCCAAACCACGGTTTACCGTATCGCAACACATAACAGGGATCGTAACATCTGCATCTTGAGTTGGGGTGAACTCCCAAATTACTGATTGTGTTTTTTGATCAATAGCATAAACAGTGTTAGGGAATGGAGTATGGATATAAAGAACATCATTAACCACCAATGGACCGCCTTCATGACCACGTAAAACACCTGTTGAGAAAGACCAGGCTGGTTGTAACGACTTAACATTACTAGCGTTGATTTGGTTTAATTCACTATAACGAGTACCTGCGTAATTACCACCCCAAGTTGCCCAGTTTGATGGGTTTTGAGTCAGTTGTTCAACACCACTGTTTGCAGTTGAAATTGCTGGCGCAGCAAGTAAGGTAGCTACACTGGCAGCAAGCAGCCAACTATTTAAAGGCTTCTTCATAATTTATTTCTCCTGATATTCTGTTGTACAACAAAATACTGATTGTGTTTTTTTGACTAATATTAGTTGTTTGGCTGAATGGTTTGATCCCCTGTTAACAGGATATTTATTATTTCGCCAAGTGCCTAGATTTAATGATTTTACCTAAAAAGTCAACATTTAAAAGACAATAGACAAGGCTAAAATCTGACATAAAATTTGACTGTAGAATCACTCACTCAACTTAGCTTATTGTTTCCTAAACAACTTCAATGGTGTAACCGGTGTTATTCCAGCACAAAATGTGTGCTGCATTTTTGTGCCATTCAGCAAGCACAAAACGCTGCGCAAATTGTTCATTGATTTCAAAACAATGCACGTCAGGACGATGGGTATGGCCATGAATTAAACGCCAACATTGATAACGGCGCATAGCGTCAATCACTGCGTCCTGATTTACATCCATGACAGTATAACTGGTGGAACGTTTGTGTAAATGGCTTTGTAAACGATACCAGCGAGCGGCTAATAATCTGATTATCAAGGGCTTAGATAATACGTTTTGTTGCCATTGCTGAGTATGCGATTTTTCTCGAAAGGCTTGATACACAACATCATCTGTACATAGCAAATCACCGTGAGTAAGCAAGGTGGGCGTGCCAAAAATATCAATTACGGTAAATTCATCAAGCAGCTGAACGCCTGTTGCTGCGGCAAACCGTGCCCCCAAAAGAAAATCACGGTTACCTTGCAGTAAATACACCTGCGTTCCAGACGCGATCAGCTGTGTTAAGTGTTGACGAATGCCCCGCGCTGGCTGAGTGATATCATCATCGCCAATCCACGCATCAAACAAATCCCCTAAAATATAAAGTGCCCTAGCCTGCCGTGCACGATTCTGTAAAAAGTGTATGAAACGTGCAGTAATGCCAGGCTTTTCCCAAGCAAGATGAAGATCAGATAAAAATATAAGCTCTGCTTTCGCCATTCTATTAATCGATAATTTCAGCTTTTTCTAAAATAATATCCACTTTAGGCACATCACCATGACCTTGACGTGAACCTGTTGCTTGTTTAGCTATTGTGTCAACAATATCCATTCCTTCAAGCACCTCTCCAAAGACAGCATAGCCCCAGCCACTGGCGGTTGCGCTAGTAAAATCTAAGGAACGATTATCCACTAAATTAATAAAAAACTGACCCGTAGCAGAGTCTGGCACTTGGGTACGAGCCATAGCAAGCGTGCCGCGTTTGTTACTTAAGCCATTATCTGCTTCATTCTTGATTGGTTTATTGGTTGTTTTTTGTTCAAAGGCAGTATTAAAGCCGCCGCCTTGAATCATGAAGCCTGGGATAACACGATGAAAAATAGTGGCGTTATAAAAGCCTTCGGTAACATACGTTAAAAAATTGGCGGTGGAGATAGGAGCTTTTTCTTCGTTCAATTGCAAGGTAATGACACCTAATGAAGTGGTTAATTGAACTTTTGTAAACGCATCTGACATTTTATTTTCCTTTGCAAATGATAAGGTTGATGAAAATAGCAACACGAAAGCTAAAAAAAAATGAGGCATAATTTTTCCCTGTTGAAGCATTGCAGAAACAAGATTCTATGTGTTTTTATCTTGAAAGAGAAGTATACGCTTGGTAAATTGCACTACTCTTTACAAAATATTCCCCTCAGTGCCATTACCCACTCCGTTAACCATGTTGAAAATTTATAATACGCTCAGTCGAAAAAAAGAACTTTTTATACCGCTCATGCCTGGAAAAGTAGGCATGTACGTCTGTGGAATGACAGTTTATGACTACTGCCATATTGGTCATGCACGAGTTATGGTGGTATTTGACACCGTGGCAAGATACTTAAGACACTTAAATTATGAGCTAACTTATGTACGCAATATCACCGACATTGACGATAAAATCATCACCCGCGCCACCGAAAACAAGGAGCCTTATCAACACTTAACTGAACGTTTTATAACCGCCATGCACGAAGATGAACGTGCCCTCAATGTATTGCCCGCAGATGTAGAGCCTAGAGCCACACACTCAATTGCGGCAATCATCGCCATGATTAACCAACTGCTTAACAAAAAGCTGGCGTATGTTGGCAGCAATGGTGATGTATTTTATGCTGTGCATGAATTTATTGGCTATGGGCAATTATCAGGGAAAAATCTGGCAGACTTGCAGGCAGGTGAGCGCGTTGATGTTGATCACGCTAAACACAACCCCTTAGATTTTGTGTTATGGAAAATGGCTAAACCCAGTGAGCCAGCATGGGAATCACCGTGGGGGCTGGGTCGTCCTGGCTGGCATATTGAATGCTCTGCTATGTCAACCTGCTGCTTAGGCGAACATTTTGATATTCATGGCGGCGGCATGGATTTACAATTTCCCCATCATGAAAATGAAATTGCCCAATCAGAAGGCGCAACAGGCAAAAAATTTGTTAACTATTGGATGCATAATGGTTTTGTTCGTGTTAACGAAGAAAAAATGTCTAAATCCTTAGGCAATTTCTTTACCGTAAGAGAAGTTTTAAAACAGTATCGCCCAGAAATTATCCGTTTTTTTATTTTATCCAGTCATTATCGCAGCCCGCTTAATTATTCAGCTGAACAACTGAACGAAGCCCAAGCCGCCTTAACGCGCTTGTATATTGCCTTACGCGGAACAGCAGCACCTACGTCCACCGCCCTCGTCACTGATTATTTGCAACGTTTTGAAGACGCGATGAACGATGACTTTAACACCCCTGTTGCCTTAGCCATACTCTTTGAATTAGCTCGAGAACTTAATACTGCAAAAACAGAAAAGCACAGTGAAAAAGTAAGTAACTTAGCGTTCACCTTAACGCATTTAGCACAACTTTTAGGTCTCTTAAACACCGATGCTGACGTTTTTTTACAAGGTGATCAGCAAGATACTAACATTGAACAAAAAATTCAGTTGCGCAAAGAAGCTAAACAAGCCAAAAACTGGATCTTAGCCGATCAACTTCGTGACGAACTAAAAGCCATGAAGGTCATGCTTGAAGATACCCCTGACGGCAATACGACTTGGCGACAAGAACATTAATCTCTTCCACTTATTTACTTATCCTCTCCCCATGAACGCAATTAAAGACCAATCACTCCACGTATTTCTTGATAACTTAGCCAGTAAAAATGCAACGCCAGGTGGCGGCAGTGTCGCCGCGCTAATGGGCGCACAAAGCGCAGCCTTAATCAGTATGGTATGCAACCTAACGCTGGGAAAAGCCAATTACCAGCATGTAGAAGAAGACATGCACACTTTATTAACGTCAGCAGAATCATTACGCTTACAGTTTACCGACATGATTCAAGCAGACATTAATGTATTTGATAAATTAATGGCCGCCTATCGCCTGCCCAAAGAAACCGATGAAGAAATTAGCGCACGCAGTGAATTAATCCAACACGTCTTAACAGAAGCCATTGAAGTGCCCTTGCTCTGCGCCAAAGCCTGTAAAGAGGCGATGGACTTATGTCAACGCGCGGCTGAAAAAGGTAATTTAGGCGTAATCAGTGATGCGGGCGTAGGGATTATGGCGGCTTATGCTGGCTTAAAAAGTGCCGCCTTAAATGTGCAGATCAATGCTAATTGCCTTAAAGATGAAGCCTTAGCGGCAACAAAACGCGCGGAATTAAATGCCCTACTAGACGGTGCTGATGCACTGCTTACCACGGTGTATCAGGTAGTTGAAAGCAAGCTGTAAACTGTAATCCCGCTTTGGTTCATCGTCATGAAGTTAATAGGTACTGCATAGGTCGCAATACGCTCACGCTATTGCGACCTAGGATCGGTTACTCTGTACGTTGATTATTTAGTAGCTCATTACGCTTGGTTGGTGGCTCACTATA
>QYQN01000075.1 GCA_007280895.1 Methylococcaceae bacterium | reverse complement strand
GATTTTTGAATATTGGAATCAATACTATCGAGCTGTTTTGTAACTACTATTTCTAACGATTCCTGATAGTTTTGAATGCAGGCTTGAGTTTTATCTGACAAATCACGCAACGTTTGATTTACCACTGTTTTAAATTCATTACTGGTCAAACTCAACGCGCTTTGTTGCTCTTCAATCATACCTTTCATCGAATCAGTTGCATTCGTCAAATGCTTCGCAACGGTGTCGGTGCTAGTTTTAAGAACCTCACCTGTTTCGGTAATCGATTTTTCAAACTCAGTACCAGCGTTTTGAATCGTGCTATTAACCAGAGCATTCGATTTTTGAATATTGGAATCAATACTATCGAGCTGTTTTGTCACTGCTTTTTCTAACGATTCCTGATAGTTTTGAATACTAGCTTGAGTTTTGTCTGACAAATCATGCAACGTTTGATTTACCACTGTTTTAAATTCTGTGCTGGTTGAACTCAACGCGCTTTGTTGCTCTTCAATCATACCTTTCATAGAATCAGTTGCATTCGTCAAATGCTTCGCGACATTGTCGGTGCTAGTTTTAAGAACCTCACCTGTTTCGGTAATCGATTTTTCAAACTCCACGCTGGCATTTTGAATCGTGCTATTGACGACGGCATTAGATTGTTTGATGTTGGAATTGATGCTGTCCAATTGCGTAGTGACAGTTTCTTGCAATGATTCCTGATAATTTTCGATGCTTGTTTTCGTTTCTTTCGCCAAACTTTTCAGCGTCACGCCGACGACTTCTTTAAATTCGTCGCTGGTTTTTTCAAGCGTTTCGCGCTGATTTTCCATTGAGTCGCGCAATTTTCCTGTTGTGTCTTTTAATCGACTGGTTGTTTCTACCAAATTTTCACCGACAGTTTCAACAGTGCTGGTAATGTCAGCAAGTGATTGTTCCGTCGATTTTTTAAAGCCCACGGTTAATTTCATTAAATTATCTTCAATAATTGGGAACGCTTGTTTTGCGCTGTCTGCAACTTGATCTAACGATTTCAGATGATGATTTAAATCTTGTAATTGCAAATCTAGTTTTTGCAAAATACCGCCTAGCCCTTCAGAAACTTCGGTAAAACTTTGCGAGCGCGTTTGAATATCACTAAACGCCGATTGAATACTGGTCACGCTGTTTAAAGCGACTTCAAAATTATCTGTTAAAGTTTCAACATGTAATTTGTAATTGCCTTGCCATGTTAATAAGTCGCCGACGGCTCGATTTAATTCTTTGAAGTTTTCGCCAAACTGTTCAGTGATGTTGTTATTGAAATCACGCATTGCCTTTTCAAGTGCTTCGATAAATGCTTTAGAATTATTTTCGGCAAGGATTCGCGCAAAGTCTTCAAATTTCTGCGTTAAATTATCGAAATTAGATGTCAGCGTACTATTGAGTAACTCACTACGTTGTTTATTACTAATATCCAACTCCTTCAATGAATCTCGCATATCTGAGCGCAACTTTCCTAATTGTGTTGTCACCGATGCGTCACCTTCACCCGCCAAACTGGATTTTATACTATCGAGCAAGGTGGTTTGTTTTCTAAATTCAATCGGTAACTCTTCAATCGCTTGCTTTAATTCCTGTAATAATACATCGGGGCTATTGTCCTCGTTCTTGGATAAAACGTTGTGAATGTCGGCAAGCAAATTGATGATTTTATCGTCACTGTCCTTTTCGACTATATCTTCAACCGCAAAATTCTGAGCAATTCGCACAATAATCGACGCACCAATTCCCATTAAACTGGCGATAAATTTAACTTTTAAACCATCTAATAGTTTTGGAATACTATTTTGAATGTCATTTAAATCTAAACCGATTAAGCCAATTGAAATCCCCCAAAAACTGAAAAATATTCCAACGGTAGCCAAAATAGCAGGCGACTGTCTGGCGAAATGTCTTACTTTGTGACTTGTTGATTTACTGAACGTGCCGAATAATGCTAGCAACATTAAACAGGTGATAACAATGGCGGCAATAATATTGGTTAAGCTACCAAAAATGGCATTGAAGATTTGTTGGATTTCCATGAGTTACTTAGTTTTCCTAGGAGGACTAAAAATATTCGATTGCTATAGCATTATATGGATTGGGTAACCAATGAATCAACCAAAGAGTCGCTTCATCTTCAAGATACTGATCCCATCCCTTTTCAGAAAAAAGCGCTGTACCTAACTCAGTCGCGACTAAACCATCTGAGTTTTCTTCCAACATCGATGAGGCTCGCAACCAATATTTAATCGCGTTAACCATGTTCTTACCTACACCCAGCTCTATCGTGGCTTTATCGGAGTTGAAGATGGATTTCTTTTTCATAAAGGCTTGAAAGCCTTTAGTTAATCAAGCGTAGCGTAGCGAAAAAGTCTCATGACGACCGAAAGAGGCTCTTCTGTCGTTATAGGGTTTGATCAGACTATCCATGTTTTAGCATTATTTGGGTTAGGGGATAATGGCTATTAAAAATAATAACCACATAATATATCGAATTATAATGCTAATTTCTTAAGCTCTTTTGTTTATCTGCAATTAAGCTAAAATAACTTCATAAGGCCGACTTGCGTTGTTAGGTCGCCGGTCAACACTTCACTGGCATCATTATCTACCTGAAGCAATCTAATATATTGATTTATAACTGATGTTACGCATGGCGCCTCCAAAAAGCGTATCATTTCAGGATGGATAAAGAAAAAACAGAGTTATACACGGACTACCTGATTTGCAACAAGGGGTTTGCGACATCGACGGACTTATCGGCGATGCTGGATGGTGATGTAAGCCACGATCAAATGCCCCGCCACTTGTCCGCAAAGCCGTACACATCGAAAGACCAGTGGGTCGAGGTCAAACAGGTTGTGCGCCAGATCGAGCGGGATGACGCCTGTCTGATCTTCGACGACACCGTCCAGGAAAAGGCTTGGACGGACGAGAACGAAATCATGTGCTGGCACTTCGACCACTGTAAAGGCCGCTCCGTCAAGGGCATCAACCTGCTGAACGCGCTGTACCACAGCGGTGACGTGTCGATCCCGGTCGCCTTCGAGGTTGTGAAAAAGCCTTATCCCTATTGCGACATCAAAACCCACCAGCCCAAGCGCTTGGCGGAGTTCACCAAGAATGAGCTGAATTCGATGACGATAACTTTAAACCGCATCCGGCTCTGGGCGATTTATTGGGTTGGTTGATTAGTAAAGGCGGTAGTTTGGAATTAAGAAATGCAGCCATAACAGCACGCCAACTTCATAACAGCTGGTCGGCTAAGTATCCCGATGTTATTAAAAAACAAATGTCTTTGTTTGATCTGGAATGATTGACCACAAAAATCACACACTATCAGGAGAAAGTTAATGCAAATGATCGTGAACTACCCCGAAAAATTACCCGATGCCTTACAACAATCGTCAGAACAATTTGAACACGAGGCGAAAATGGCGATGGCAGTCAAACTGTATGAACTTAAGCGCATTTCCAGCGGAACGGCTGCGGCACTTGTCGGCATGGAGCGGGTGGCATTTTTACTCAGTTTACATAACTATGGCGTCGCCGTTATTGATTCAAGTACAGAAGATCTTCAAGCGGATTTTGCCAATGCCTGAAGTAAAAGAGCTGGTAATCAACACTACGCCCATCATTACTTTGATTGCAGCAACGGGTTCCTTGGACATGCTGCCGCTTTTATACGGTCGGGTGTGGGTGCCTTTTGAGGTATGCCGGGAAATTCAAGCAGGCGGTGCAGACGGTTTTGCAATGACTGAGTTTGACCAAATGACTTGGTTACATAAGCAAAATCAGCCAGTAAATATCCCTTTGCTGCTGCAAAATTCACTTGATGTCGGCGAAGCCGCCGTCATTCAATTGGCTTTGCAACAGGGCATACCACTGGTGGCTATTGATGAAACAGTGGGGCGACGCTTTGCCCGCCTGTCTGGGTTAAGTCTTACCGGCTCTATCGGTATTTTGTTAAAAGCCAAAAAAATGGGTTACCCCCTTTCTATGACGGAAGCTATTCGTCGCATGCGACAACGTGGAATCTGGCTGGGTGATAAGGTGGTTGAATTTGCCTTGTATGAAGCTGGGGAAAAATAATTATGAGTGCAGCATTGCTTGATGATGTTTGGAAGCGCCGGGGTATCAGTGTGCTATGGGATGGCGAAGCATTGTCCCAATTTAACGCCGCGTCTAAAATTATTAGTTTACGGCGTTTTTTTGAATTGTATGAGGCAGGTTGGCCAGAAGACGATATGCCGTTCATTAATGACAATGCGGTGATGGTAGCCGGTCTGGATGTAATGATCGACGCGCTGGCACCGGATGAAGCGGTGGATTGGGTGGAGCAACAGGTTTATACCAAGATTCAAAGTTTTCAATCCAGTGTTGATAACTGTGCCTTGATTTTTTGGATGGCGGATAAAAGTCGCTGGCTGGAAAATGCAGGTGAAAACAGTTATAGCTGGTGGTTAAGCGGTAATTATAAACAACAAACCTTTCCCATCGGTCGTTGTATCTGGAATGGTGCTCAAAATGGCGTCAAGCGCATAGAACCAGTAAAAGGCCACTGGTTGGGTCTTTATCATCAACGTATTTCGTAAAGGTTGATGATGCAAATTAAACCCGGTGATCGTGTTAAACATGCGGTTTTTGGTCAAGGCGTTGTTATCAGTCTTGCTGATGATTATGCGCGGATATTTTTTGCTGATGGTGAACGTCAAGTACCCCTGCAAGCCTTACAGCCTCTTCTAGGACGTAATGAAACCGTAGTCACTTATGTGCAAGGCGGCCAAGACCGAGCGGTTAAAGCCTGGTTATGTTGGCAAGCCCATGAGCTACCATTAATGGACAGCGCCAGTTCCTTAACGTCGGCAAAAATCGATTTGCTGCCTCATCAGGTTGTGTTGACGTATCATGTGGCGACATCCATGCCCCGCCGCTTTTTAATAGCGGACGAAGTAGGTTTGGGTAAAACCATTGAAACCGCTTTAATTTTACGGGAGCTAGCCAGTCGCGGCGAACTGAATCGGGCATTGATGGTAGTACCAGCCGGTTTGGTAAATAACTGGCACCGAGAATTAAACGACGTCTTTAACCTGAATTTTGAAATATTTGGCCGCGAAGGTGACGTGAGCGATAGGCGCACCAATGCTTTTGCCAAACATAATTTATTAATTGCCAGTATCGATACGCTTAAACGACCGGAGCGCATTAAAAAATTGCTGGATGCCCCGTTATGGGATGTGGTGGTATTTGATGAAGCCCATCATTTAACAGCGCATAAGCAAGGCAACAAGATCCGAAAAACGCAAAATTATAAGTTGGCTGAAATTTTACGGGATCATTGCCGGGATTTAATTCTGCTTTCAGCGACACCACACCAAGGCGATCATTTCCGTTTTTGGAAATTGATTCAGTTATTAGATCCCATCTTGTTTGAAGATGAGATTGATATGTTGGAACAGCGCCATCGACTTAATCCCGTTGTAATAAGACGCACCAAGGCCGATGCCTGTCGATCCGATGGCTCAAACCTGTTTGCCAGACGTTGGGTGCATACTGAAGCTTTTGTAATGTCTGATGAAGAACGCTTGTTTTATCAGGCATTAAACGACTATTTACGCGATGGTTTTGCGCTCGCCAAAAAGGTAGGTGGTAAAGGTCGAGCACTTGGCTTTATTATGACTATTTTTCAGAAAATAGCGGCCTCCAGTTTTGCGGCGGTGCGTCGCACTTTACGGAGACGCTTATTAGCCTTAACTATCCATGAAGGCTTAATGCATGATCTAAATTTGGATATTGAAGCCCGTGATCAAGCATTTTCTGAAGCCAGAGACATTATCCGCACGGATTTTGGTTTGGGCTATGAGCGAATCCATGATCTTGAAGTTGATCATATCCTCAATGATGCCAAGCGACGTTTGTTAAAAAAACTGGATGAAGAAGAATTAGAATTGGCCTCGGGTTCTTACTGTGATGAAGCCGATTTGGTTGCGGCAGAAGATATGGCCATGAATGTAATAGCCATTGCCCTGCCGGAAGAGCGGACACGTATTAAGGCGTTATTACAGCTGTTTCCTGTCAGCCAGGAAACCAAGGTTGATAAATTACTGGGGGCTTTGGGTGTACTGTGGCAGCAAAACACCTCTGAACGCATCGTTATTTTTGCAACCTACTTGGGTACGGTTGAAATGTTGGGCGAAAAAATTGAGTTGGCCTATCCGGGGCAAGGCGTTGTCGTGCTTAAAGGTGGCGATCATGGCAGTAAAGTAGCTGCTGAAAAACGATTTAAACAGGCCAACGGGCCGCGAGTCATGATTTGTACGGCGGCAGGACGCGAAGGTATCAATTTACAACATGCGCGGATATTGTTTAATTTTGATTTACCCTGGAATCCGATGGACGTCGAGCAACGTATCGGCAGAATTCATCGTTATGGTCAAAATGACACGGCACAAGTCTATAACCTGGTTTTAGGCGACACTATTGAAGGCAAAATTTATCTTCTCTTGGATGATAAATTAAAAGAAATCGCGCTGACACTGGGAAAAGTAGATGAGCAAGGCAATGTAGCGGAAGATTTGCGCTCACAAATTTTAGGCCAGCTTTCCGAGCGCATTAAATATCAAGAGCTATATGCTCAAGCCCTGCAAGATCCTGAATTAATCCGAACCCGCCTTGAGCTGGATGCAGCCATGAAAAATGCCAGTCAGGCACGCGCAGTGGTTTTTGAGTTATTCCAAGACCTGGATCGTTTCAGTCTGGATGATTACACACCTTTATCCAAAATTCAGGAAAGCTTGAATGTATTGATTAGCTTTATTGATAAAGCCTGTGGGTTTGATGGCTTTAAATTCAATAAAATTGATGATGTTCACTATGACTTGCGTGATGAAAAAAACAATTTGCAAGGTCAATTTACCACTGACCGGGACGAGGCGAACAATTCTGAACAGTTGCAATTGATAGGTCTGGATCATCCTTTTGTCGAAAATTTGTTAATACGTTATCGCCAATTACCCGCTGAAGAAATTGGCATTGCAGTAAAGTCTTCCGGCAATAATGGAATACTTTCAATCTGGGAAATCGAAACCCATAACGACAAAGGTCATGATGTTCATTCCATCTTAAAATTTGCTGTCGATAAGGATGGGAACCGCTTACCCATTATGGAAAAGCAAACGGAAGATATTTTTCAACAGTTAACTGTCAACAGTTCAGGCAATCATGTAGAAATGTTGCCTAAATTGGAAACGATAATGGAACGTGAGCTTAAATATCGCGGAATTATCAAAGACGAACAGCCTTATTCAGCCGGACTAATTGGGTGGATTGAGGTTGTTTAATAATTCCCGCTAAGTCTAAATCACCTTTTGTCTGATTGGCTCTCACAGAGACTATTTCGATATTACTTATGCTATAGCCTAGATCATTATCGAATTTATCCAAAGACCAATCAGTTAATTCTTGCGCTGCAAAGGTGAAGGTTTAACGTAGTCCGTTGCATGTAAGTCATTAAAAATAATGTTAAAAATGGCGTACAGTTCGGTAGGTGAAACGGCATCCAAAAAGTTGCAAATCTGATTGTCACACGGCTTACTCTACGCACAGAATAGCGTTTGCAGATTATTTTTACCCTTTTTTTGTAAGTTAATCTATTGTGCTAAAAACGAAGGGTTTTGCAGAAAAACACGGCAAAGGCACTCAAGGCGGCGTCACTGACTTCATAGCATGTACTTTCTCCCGTCCTAACATCGGTCAGGTTAGCAAATTTATCACTAATCATCACCATCAAGGAGTATTGGCTTAAGGCGGATTGAGATTTCTTTATTGCTTCAAAGGGTAATGACATGAGTTTCAGTGGTAGTGTGTGTCCGTAAAATTGGATTATACAATAATGCTCTTTTCATAATGAGAATTGCTGCCGCATAATGCAAGACGTTAGCCCAATAAACTTAGGCTAACGTTGCCGATCTTATTTCTGCAAATAAGTATGAAATGCTTTTAAGGGGCCTAAGTGTTCATCACGACCTTGCTTACCAATGGCCGGCACGGTAATGAAATTATCTGCTGCCCATTCTGGAACCTTAGCATCAGCTGTTTTTTTGT
>QYQN01000138.1 GCA_007280895.1 Methylococcaceae bacterium | reverse complement strand
ACGGAGAGGCTTAACGAAAATACGATGAATAATAAGGTAAATAAGCTTGTGATTATGGAAAATTTAATCCGCTTAGAATAGGCTTTAAACATGATAATACGCCTTAAAATTATTGATTTTATTGAACTCTTTTGATATACGGGGGGGGGGTAGTCATTGTGATCCTCCTAAATAGTGAGTTGTTATACTAAACGTTAACACTCCAACCGACGTGCTAAGACCATTAGCCAAGATAATTAAATTGGTCAGCGTGATATTTCTTTTACCGCGTTCAAGCATACTTATGTAGGTTCTATCAAAATCACATTTACGAGCTAAGTCTTCTTGAGAAAGATTTAAGAACACTCTTCTCGTTTTGACATTAGTACCAAAAACCACTAAAACTTCCTCGCGCGTTTTTTCATTCATTAGTTATGTATACACCGTCGCTTTGTGCATTAAGTACCAGTACAGCGGTATTGGTGCTAACCGTGGCAACAAGGCTTTGCCAGTTGCTAATTTGGTTATCAATAACAATTAATTTTGTGGGAGTGGTATTTATTTCGTTCATGTCGATCGCCTATTCAGTGAGTTAAAAACTTTTTATGTAGAAATGTTGCGTGCGTAGTTGTTGCTCATGATCATACAAGACTACCGTCCTACTAACGTCCTACTAATGTCTAATAAAAACGAAAAAAAACAAAAATTTAGCCAACTTTTTTTTTAAAAAACCGCATAACATTATGAAAAGTAAAGTGAATAAAATAAATTTTAAAAAAAGTGAAGATTGTCACCTGCTGAATAGGAATAAACTGTACATTTTTTACTTAACTTTTTGAAATATAGGCTTTAATTTTGTTTTTTGACGGTATAAATTATGAGGCTGTTTTTTGGCTTTATGTGAATCGTAGTGGGTAAATAATAAAATACCGATAAACACAGCTCTTATACACGCTCAAAACGTTCAAGTCGGCTCTGGAACTTGTAGTAAGATCAATTCTTCTTATGACCCGCTTATATTTTTAATTATGTCACCCACTGTAAATCATATAGAGCCTCTTTAACTGTCCATAGCTAAGCCACAACGCCATTCGTGGTGAGTTCAGGTAAAACTTGAGCCACACGTGTTGCAAATACGCCTATCGGCTATTGCGTCCTATGCACTTCAACCTTGTTTTGGGCTACCCACTTAAGTGGGTGGCCTAAACTTACACCTAATAAATATCTCCCATGAAGTTAACTTTGCTTATTATTGGCTTTGTCTGGCCAGAACCTACGGCGACTGCACTGGGCAGTCGTATGCTTGAATTAATTCAGTTATTTACCAACGATAACTGGTCGATTGTGTTTGCTAGTGCAGGAACACGCACCGCTCAACAAGCAAACTTAAGTGCTTGGCACGTTACCGAACAAGCAATAAGCCTAAATGATGCAAGCTTTGATGCCTTTGTTGCTGGGTTACAGCCAACGGCGGTGTTATTTGATCGCTTTTTTACGGAAGAACAATTTGCTTGGCGCGTTGAAAAAGTGTGTCCTTTGGCGTTGCGAATACTCGATACCGAAGATTTTCATAGTTTGCGACAGGCACGGCATACGCTATTAAAAAAGGCACAACATTCCTTTTCTAAGGAGTCTGAGCGCCAGTCCTGTGATCCCGTTACAGCAAGCGCGGCGCAACTTCATGAGTGCATAATTAAAGAAGAATTAATCTTGCGTGAATTAGCGGCTATTTATCGCTGTGATCTAAGCCTATTGATTTCGGATGTTGAACATCATTTATTAACAGAGTATTTCGCTGTCCCAGCCACCCTTTTACAGTATTGTCCTTTTTTAAATACACTGCCCGTAAGCACCGCTTTATTACCTAGCTTTGCAGAACGACTAGACTTTATCAGCATTGGTAATTTTCGCCACGAACCCAATTGGGACTCAGTGTTATACCTTAAACACGCCATTTGGCCGTTAATTAGAAAGCATCTTCCACAGGCTCAGCTACTTATTTATGGCGCGTATGCACCGCCCAAAGCTAGCCAACTTCATGCACCGCAGCACGGTTTTCTGATAAAAGGTCGAGCTGAGGAGGCCTTAGGCGTTATGCAGCAAGCACGCGTATGTTTAGCTCCGTTACGTTTTGGCGCAGGGATTAAAGGCAAATTAATGGATGCCATGCGCGTGGGAACGCCCAGTGTGACCACGTCGATTGGTGCAGAAGCCATGGCAGGCGAGTTTCCGTGGGGCGGTACAATTGCTGATTCTGCCCAAGCCTTTGCCAGTGCAGCCATCGCCCTTTACGACAATGCCGCTGCTTGGCAAGCGGCTCAAACACATGGCTTTGCAATCTTACATCAGTATTTCACTCGCGCTGATTTTGGTCAGTTGTTGTTAACGCGGATTCATCAGTTACTTACGCACCGCGACTCTGAGCGTCTGCACAATATCACTGGCTTAATGCTGCGTCATCATCATCACAAAAGCACGCACTATCTTTCTCTTTGGATTGAAGAAAAAAACAAACAGCAGGTTAACCACACATGACACATTTTTGGGAAACAAAAACACTTAATGAAATGACTGAAGAGGAATGGGAATCGGTATGCGATGGCTGTGGTCAATGCTGTTTACATAAACTTCAAGATGCCGACACCGAGCAAATTGCCCTCACTAATGTCGCGTGTAAGCTCTTAAATATAAAAAGTTGTCGCTGCACACAGTACGAACAAAGACTCTCCTATGTCCCCGAATGTATCCCCTTGCGCCAGCATGATATTGTAGGTTTTTCATGGTTACCCAGTACCTGCGCCTATCGCTTACTTAGTCAGAATAAACCCTTACCCGTCTGGCATCCATTGCGCACCGGCAAGTCTAATAGTGTTCATACAAGCAAAAATTCAGTACGCCATATCGCTATTTCAGAAGCAGACAGTAAAAATGTAGGGGATTTAGAAGATCATATTATTGCGTGGATAGATTAAGTGGATTTTGACTTGCTCTATGGTATGCATTGTGAGGGTTACGCCCTTCGACTTATCGCAGGGCGAACGTCTATGTTGCTTGTCTGATAACGTAGGTGCGACCTATGCACACCTACTGTATGCAGGGTTATTTTTAGGCTTCGGTAACGTTAATTTCTGGTGCTTGTTGGATTAAGGTTATGCTTTGTTCGTAATGTGGCATGATTTTTTGCATAGCTAAACGTGATTTAGTGTTAATCACTAACGGTGCATTTAATGTGCTTTTGATTACAGGTTGCTCATTACTGTTTTTATTTTTTTGTAAAATTAATAACAACATTAAGTCATTAATATCGTCCAATTGCAGTAACTGTTCTTCTTCGTCGGATAATTCAAACAAATAATTAATTTTAAAATGAATGGGATCAGCCACTGAAAAACCTAATTCTTCGTCATCCAAACTTTGCAACCAAAAAGTAACTTCACTGCCCTCTTGCGCAAATAATTTGTAGCTGTGCTTGTCTTCAAATCCTGGAATACTATTTGGAAATGTGATGATGGTGTCAGGATCAATGATTTGTTCGCCAAATAAACGGGTTCTAATTTCCATAATAATTCCTCATGTAGTGTGGTTAAAAAATAGTGTGAATCAACGTGTTTTTCTTTATTTATCTATGCTGCCTAAGTGTTGAGTTATAACCCACAAGACCACTTAAAAATCTGTTAAATTTTTGGGTGGAATGGCGGCTCTTAACGCATTAATCACGGCAAATAAATCAATAAACTCTTGGGCAATAGCGCCATTTACGGGTGAAATAAGTCCCATACTTGCCATAACCATACCGACAAGACTTAAGCCCATACCGCCTATTGCACTTTGTAAAGCAATGTTGCGCATGCGTTTACCAATATGAATAAGTTCGTCTACTTTTAATAGCTTACTATCCATGATGACCGCATCAGCGGCTTGTGAGGTAATGTCGCTGTTTTGCCCGAAGGCAATGCCGATGGTGGCGGCCATTAAAGCAGGGGCATCATTAATCCCATCACCTAAAAATATAGTCTTAGCTTTGGCGGTTTCTGCACGGACTAAGGCTAATTTTTGCTCTGGACTTTGGTTATAAAACACATGTTTTATACCCACTTGCTCGGCTAAAAAACGGACTTCAGATTCTCGGTCGCCTGACACTAACATCACTTTGTTAAATAAGTGATTAGGTTGTAAATGCGTTATAAAAGACGAACTATCGGCGCGTATTTCATCACGAAACTGCATGGTCGCCACGTACTGGTTATCAATAAGTATTAAGCATTCTAAGCCATCACACACTGGCGGTAACTGCGGCAGTGTGGCAGAGGCGGTGTTTAATAACATTTTCCTATGAGTAATGGTGATTAGTTTTTCTGCCACAACCGCTGTCATACCTGCACCTGGCGATTCAGTTATGTCGGTAACGTCAAGGAAGGGCACACCTGCTTGTTTTGCTGCATTAATAATAGCTGAAGAGAGCGGATGTTTGGAAAACCGTTCGACACTGGCAACTAAACTTAAGACTTCGCGTTCATCAATGCTGGGTAGTGGATAAATTTTAGTTAAAACGGGTCTGCCATACGTTAAGGTGCCTGTTTTATCAAAAATTGCGGTGCTGCAACCGCTGATTGTTTCTAAGATAGCTGGGTTTTTAATAATAATTTCGCGTTTTGCTGCCAAGGAAATGGAGCTGATTATGGTGACGGGAATAGCTATTAATAAAGGACAGGGCGTGGCAATCACTAACACCGCTAAAAAACGCATTTCATCGGCACTTAGCCACCATGCAAGGCAGGCAATCACTAACGCTAACGGGGTGTAATAGCTGCCTAATTGATCCCCTAATCGACGTAATGTTGGACGATGCTGCTGGGAGTTTTCCATCACTGTCATAATCTTTGCATAACGCGAATCGATGGCCAATTTTGTTGCCTTAATGGTTAAGGCTGAAGCCCCATTAATTGCGCCTGACATGACGGTTGAGCCTGTGGTTTTTTCCATTAAATACGGCTCACCTGTTAAATAGGACTCATCCATTGTGCTAATGCCCTCAATAACAATGCCATCTACGGGACAAAGTTCATGAGGATAAATCACTAAGACATCACCAATACTGACTTGGTCGGTGTGTATATCCAGCAGAGTATCTGAGTGTTTTTTATGTGCAATAGTGGGCAGTCGACTGGCTAACGCTTCTAGCACTGACGAAGCTTTGCGCACGGCATAGGCTTCTAATACTGCACCACCTGATAACATTAGCACAACTAAACTACCCGCCAAGTACTCCTGCAAATAACTGGCGGTGATTATCGATACCGCCGCTAAAATATCTGCACCGACCTGACCACGCGCTAACTTAATAAGCAATTGATAAACTAAAGGCATGCCGCCTAGCAATAAAATAGCTTGCAACACCAGTTGTTCTGGCATTAACGTTAAATGAATACTAGGTAAACTAAGGTTGAGGTGCGATGCACTCTGCACGAGAACTGAAGTGGTTAAATGAAAGGTTTGATTAAAGGCGAACGCACCATAATGCAAGAGCAAATAAACACCAATCCCCAGCAAACTAAATAGGGTAATAAAGTTTTCCGTCGCTGAAGAACGTTGACCAACATAATGGGAAGGTGTCATTAAATAATAAGCCTCAAGTTGTGATGCTCTGCATTTTAACCGTAAGTATAAGCTGGAATATACCATTACTTACCTATAATCCGTGTGAAAAATCGAATTAATTAGCAGGCAAAAGAATCCTAATGCTAGCCTTGCAGGGGGCGGTGACGTGGGCTTTTGCTCGTCACGGGTGCGACGGCTATTTCTCTAGCCCGTAATGTCTGCTAACATTTAAGGTAACTGAATACCTGCATGGGCATTTGGTTACCTATGATTAGTGAGTCATCACTAGCCTTTTTAGACTTTCAAACTATAACTTTGGAGAAACATAATGGACAAACTAACTGCCTTGTCTTTAAGTATTGGCGTTTTATCAGGATTGGCCACATTTTTAGCGGTAGGTCCGTTAAGTGGAGTATTTTTTATTTGGGCTGTGACCATTGCTTGGGCAACCTTTTTTCTGTTAGGCGCAACTAAAGAAGCCTTAGTTAATACAATTGTATGCAGTATTTTTGGTGTGGTGATGGCGTGGATTACCGCATTACTATTAACTGAAGTGTCTTCAGAAGCAAGCCTAGGCTTCCCCTTTATGGCGGCGTTAACCGTCACTATTGCGGTAATTGTGTTATGTCTTGCAGCAAATATTCCACAATTATCAGCTATTCCAGCCAGTGTATTAGGCTATTCAGCAACTTTTGCGTATTTATTACAAACGCCAGGTATGTTAAATCAAGACGTGTTACTTGGCTTATCGTTAACTAACCCATTAATAGTCATTTCAATTTCTATCGTGGTTGGCACCTATTTTGGTCAATTTTCAGGACAACTTGCTGAAAAATGGACGACTAAATAAGTATCCACGACCTTGTTACTCAAGGGCGATTTGCCAATCGCCCTTGTTCTTTGCCTTCGCCTCACTACACCGATAAATACGCTTTAATTTTAGCCGCATCAACGTTAGCGCGCGTGTCTTCATGAATCATGACGCCTTTATCAATCACCATAATTCGATCAGCGATGTCCAGCGTAAAACTTAGTACTTGCTCGGAAACAATAATGGTTATCTCCCGCATTTTTCGTATTTCATTTAACACCTTAGCAATATCTTTAATAATTGATGGCTGAATACCTTCGGTGGGCTCATCTAATAACAATACTTTTGGATTAGTTACTAAGGCTCTGGCGATGGCTAATTGTTGTTGTTGCCCACCTGATAAGTTGCCCCCTTTACGTTTGCGCATCTCAAATAACACTGGAAATAACGCATAAATGTCGTCTGGAATCTCTTTGTGCTTTGCTTTTTCTAAGCCTGTTTCGATATTTTCTTGCACGGTCATATTAGGAAAAACCATTCTCCCTTGTGGCACATAGGCTAAACCCTTGTTAACACGTTGATAAGTTTCAAGTTGCTTAAGATTATCTCCATCAAGCACAGCGCTCTCTGCGGTACAGGGAAGAATTCCCATGAGGGCTTTAAACAAGGTGGTTTTGCCCATGCCGTTACGCCCCATAATCGCCAAGGTTTCATTTTTTTCTGCTTTAAAACTTAAGCCGTGGATGACTTCACTTTGACCATAACTGACCACTAAATTGCTTACTTCAAACATAGTAACCTTCCTAGATGATTGACAAACTAATGCCCTAAATACACGTCGATGACGGTTTCATTGCTCTGAATTTTTTCCATTGAGCCTTCCGCTAAAATTTTGCCTTGATGCAGTACAGTGACTTTATGGGCAATTTTTTTAACAAATTCCATGTCATGTTCAATCACCAGCACGGAACGATTTTTACAGATACGATTAAGCAAGTCTGCGGTTAAATCACGCTCTTTTGCACTCATGCCTGCAACGGGTTCATCTAACATGAGTAATTCTGGGTCTTGCATTAACAGCATACCAATTTCTAACCATTGTTTTTGACCATGACTTAATAAGGCGGCTTGTTGGTGTAAAGACTCGGTTAAAAAAATCTCGTCCGCGATGCGAGTAACGCGCTCTTTCACTGCGGGGGTAGTGGTAAAGAACAAGCTACCTATTACAGAGCGTCCTTCTGGATAAGACACTTCCAAATTTTGGTAAACCGTTAAGTTTTCATAGATAGACGGCGTTTGAAATTTTCTACCCACGCCAGTACGCACAATTTGATGCTCGGCTAAGCGCGTTAATTCGGTATTTTTAAACTTTATGGAGCCAGAGGTGGCTTTTGTTTTGCCACAAATTAAATCCAGCAAGGTTGTCTTGCCTGCTCCGTTTGGCCCGATGACCACACGCAATTCATTATTTTCAATGTATAAATTTAAATTATCGACGGCTTTAAAGCCATCAAAAGAAACGGTTAAATCTTCTATCGTTAAAATAAATTCAGTTGGATTCATTGGCGTTCTCCTGTCACTTTTGGGACTTTTTTCAGCCACCTAGCGCGTAGCATTGAGAAGGAACAATGTGGGGCATATTTTTCATAAATACCTGCTAAGCCATCTGGAAAGAACATGACTACCGCGATAAATAAGCCTCCCATTAAAAATAACCATAATTCTGGATAGGTTTCTGAAAATATTGTTTTACCAAAATTAACCAATAAAGTGCCGTAGACCGCGCCAATTAAGGACATGCGTCCACCCACTGCGGCAAAAATAACCATTTCTATGGACGGCACTATGCCAACAAAACTAGGCGACATAAAGCCAATTTGTAAAGTAAACATGGCGCCACCTATGGCTGAAATCATTGCTGCCACACAAAAAATAAAGATTTTAAACCGTGCTACATCATAGCCAGAAAAGCGTACTCGCTCTTCTTTGTCGCGCATTGCCAGTAATAACATGCCAAACTTTGAGGTTAAGATAAAGCGTGACAACATTATGCAGAGGATTAATAAACCTGCATTCATAAAATATAAACAATATTTGGCACTGTCGGTTCTTATATCCCAACCTGATAAGGTTTTTAAATCTGTGATGCCATTGACACCTCCTGTGTAGCCTTGCTGTCCAACAATTAAAATACTTAAAATTAAGGCGATTGCTTGGGTAATTATGGAAAAATAAACACCCCCCACGCGCCGCGTGAACATTGCCATACCAATGATAAACGCCAGCAACACAGGTACCACTAAGACTAAGAGCAATGTTAACGGCAAACTTTTAAAAGGCTCCCAAAACCACGGTAATTCAACAATTTGGTTCCAGTCCATAAAGTCAGGGAGCCCCGGTGTGGTTTGAATTTTGGTACTGATAGGATCTGAGGCTTCCAATTTTAGAAACATCGCCATGCAATAACCGCCTAAGCCAAAAAACATGCCCTGCCCTAAACTTAATATGCCTCCATTTCCCCATAACAACACTAAACTGATTGCCACAAACGCATAGGTTACATATTTACCAATTAACCCTAAGCGAAATAAATCTAAACACAAAGGCAAGATAACCAATAACAGCACGGCTAAGATGGCTAAATGTAAGGCACCTTGTTTTCCACCCAATACTTTTTCTGATAGCTCATTCATAAGGTACACCCTTGATTATTTTCTAACTTTTGCAGCAAATAAACCTTCTGGACGCATCATTAAAATAATAACGATGGTCATTAAGGTCGCCACTTTTCCCATGGAACTGGTCATAAAAAACTGCAAGAGTGATTGCGCCTGAGCAATGCCAAACGCCGAGGCAATTGTTCCCATTAAACTGGCTGCACCACCAAACACGACAACCATGAAACTATCCACGATATACAAAGAGCCCGTAGTGGGTCCAGTCGAAGCAATAGTGGTAAATGCTGCGCCGGCTACACCAGCAATGCCACAGCCTAAGGCAAACGTGACGCGATCGACTTGCTTGGTGTTAATCCCTACAGCTCCCGCCATGATTCTATTTTGCATCGTAGCGCGTACCCGTAAGCCACCGCGCGAACGAAACATAAACAGATACACACTCACCGTAACGACTAAGGCTAAGCCCATCACAAAAACCCCGTTTATGGGGATATCAATACCTTCTGTGGGTTGAAAGGAACCCAATAACCATTCTGGCAATTCTGCACTCACTTCTTTTGCGCCAAAAGTTGAGCGAAAAATCTGTTGCATCACTAAGCTTAAGCCCCAGGTCGCTAAGAGGGTATCTAAGGGCCGTTTGTACAGATGCCGAATCATCACATATTCAATAACATAACCTAGGATAAACGCGACAATAAACGCCGCGATAATCGCAAAGACAAAATAACTTTTAACAAAATCGTACTCCACGGCTAACTTTGATAAGAAAACGGTGGTATACGCGCCTACGGTCATGAACTCGCCATGAGCCATATTGATCACGCCCATTTGACCAAAAATAATGGCTAAGCCTAAGGCCATTAACAGCAACACGCTAAACAGACTTAGGCCTGAAAAGCCCTGCATTACTACAATATTGCCCACTTCTTCTAGGGTGTATCCAAACATTATCAGTCTCCTCGTTACTCATTACATCACTTAGCACTGTAAACAAGCAGGGCGCGAAGATCTCCGCCCCCTGCTCTACACCTTATCAAGCAGCTTATTGATAGCCTTTAGGAAAAGGGTCGGGTTGAATTAAACCCGATTCATACACGACTTCAGCTTGACCATTTTTAAGCCATTTACCAATCCGCAATTTACTCAGTAAATGATGATTTGGATCAACTTTAACGTAGCCTTCAGGTGCGGTCATTAACTCATAACCAGGTAACGCCACCACGGCTTTATCAACATCAAAACTACCCGCACGTTCTACTGCTGCTTTCCATAACCATGGGCCTAAATAAGCCGCTTGGGTTACATCACCAATTACCGACGCTTCGCCATAGGCTTTTTTGAAGTCCGCAACAAATTTGTCGTTATTAGCATTTTTTAACGATTGAAAATATTTCATCGCTGAATAAAAGCCTTCTAAATTTTCCCCGCCAATACCTAAGACTTCATCTTCGGTGACTGAAATCGTCAACATGCTTTGTTTTTTAGCATTGAGTCCTGCGGCATTTAATTGTTTAAACCAAGCAACATTACTGCCTCCTACCACGGCGGCATAAATAACATCAGGTTTTTTTAGTTTAATTTTATTAATCACCGAACCAAATTGTGTATCACCTAAAGCAATATATTCTTCACCCACTACTTTACCGCCCAAATGTTGTTCGATATGTTTACGGGCAATTTTCATTGAGGTACGTGGCCAAATATAATCAGACCCAATTAAATAGTAAGTTTTGGCTTTCTTTTCTTTCGCGATCCAATCTAAGCCCGCTAAAATTTGCTGAGTAGCTTCTTGTCCAGTGTAGAAAACATTTTTAGATTGCTCTAAGCCTTCATAAAACGTAGGGTAAAACAATAAGCCATTGTCTTTTTCAAACACCGGTAACGCAGCTTTACGCGAGGCTGAAGTCCAGCAGCCAAATACCGCAGCGACTTTGTCATTCTCTAATAATTTTTTAGACTTTTCGGCAAAAGTAGGCCAATCACTGGCACCATCTTCTTGAATGACTTCAATTTTTCTGCCTAATATGCCGCCTAATTCATTAATTTGTGCAATGGCTAATTTTTCTGCCTGAATTGAACCTGTTTCACTGATTGCCATGGTGCCCGTGGCAGAATGTAATATCCCCACTTTAACCGTGCTATCCGTCACAGCAAGCCCTGTGGTATTCACCGCTGCGGTGGGAAAATCTCCAGCAAACACCTGACTCATGGTTATTAAGCCTGCCATAGCACAGGCAATGGGGTAAGCAGCAAGCCCTTTTTTTAGCTTGCAATATTCATTGAAATTACGCATTTATTTCTCCTAAAGTTAAACAATAAAAACATACACGGGTCGTTACTCGTCACTCAACTCAACTCAACAGTACAACTATGTTAAACACCTCACTTTTCTTGAGTAATAAAGACTCTTCTTGAGCTAATGCCCTAACATCCAAGGTCTTGCGGTGGCTTTTGTTTGCCGTTGTAACACGGAGCCTGAAGACTGGCGTGTTACCGAAGAGGCGGCTGTGGCTTGGCAGACATGCCGTCCAGAACAACCGCACGAACTTCGGCGCACCAAGCTTGGCTCATGAGCAGACTTTTCATTGCGCTCATGGGCGCGTTTTTGTGCTGTGCCCACTAACGTAAGGTGTGGGGCTGATAACACTCTGCGGCTTAACTCACCACAGGATTGACACGATGCAGGTAAATGACTCACCGACATGTTGTTAAGTGCCGTAAAGTTAGCGTTGCACGAGGGGCAGTGGTATTCATATAAAGGCATGCAAGCTCACTCCAAAATTAACTTGTAAAGGCCATATCGACCGCATCACCCACGATGAGTTGTGGTCCATCAGCATTGGGTTTTAAATCAAAATCAAATATTTCGGTGGGTAACCACAGTGTTGCACAGGCATTGGGAATATCGACAATGCCACTGATATGCCCTTCGATAGGTGCTGTGCCTAATATTGATAACGCCTGTGCGCCGCTGTAACCAAACTTTTTCAAATACTCAATAGCGTTCAAACAAGCCTGACGATACGCGACATGAACATCCAAATAATGCTGAACACCTTGTTCATCAACTGAAATGCCTTCAAAAATAAGGTAATCACGGTAATTAGGGGTTAACGGACTGGGCTGAAAAATAGGGTTTTTAATGCCATATTTTTTCATGCCTTCTTTAATCAGACTGACTTTAATATCTAAATAACCTGCCATTTCAATAGCACCGCAAAAGGTAATTTCTCCATCACCTTGTGAAAAATGCAAATCACCCATTGATAAGCCGCCGTCTTTGACGTAAACAGGAAAATAAACTTTTGAACCTTTGGTGAGGTTTTTGATGTCGCAGTTACCGCCATGATCGCGTGGAGGAACCGTTCTAGCACCTTCTGCTGCCGCGACTTTAGCTGCTTCGCCCGTTAATTTACCCATCACGGCTGATTGTGGATTGGGTGGCAAAGCGAGTGCAGGAACACGCTCAGGATCCGTTGCAATTAAGGCTGCTTCGCGTGCATTCCACGTTGCCAATAATTCTTTAGAGGGTAAACAACCAATCAAGCCAGGGTGCATGATGCCCGCAAATTTAACATGTGGCACATGGCGAGATGTGGTGTAGATGCCATGGAAATCCCAAATTGATTTACGTGCGTCAGGATAATGATCGGTTAAAAAACCACCGCCATTTTCTTTAGCAAATAAACCGTTAAAGCCCCATTGAGCGTCCTCAAACGTGCCCACATCTAAAATATCTACCACCATTAAATCACCTGGCTCAGCGCCCTCAACACCAATGGGTCCACTCAGGTAATGCACTTGGGTTAAATCCACATCACGAATATCATTGGCACTGTCGTTATTACCAATTTGTCCTCCCGTCCAATCCATACATTCCACACGGAATTCATCTCCTGGCTTAACCATGGCAACCATCGGTAAATCAGGATGCCAGCGGTTATGAATCACGCCCTCTTGTTCCCAAGGTTTTTTATCCAAGTCTAACTTTATTAAGGTTTTCATTGCGTCTCCTAATGAGTGAATAGTCATGTCCTTCTGCTATGCGTTAAGGACGATGAGCTTGCGTTGTCGGGACTGATTATTCTGCGTTATGAACACCGCGACAATCCGTTAAATAACGCATCAGTCATTTAACGCATAGCTGTGGATAAAGGAGTCGATTAAAGTAAAGGTCTACTAAATGGGAGAAAGCTATGACCGCTTGTCGCTTTGTTATGCAATCACTAAGAACTCATTGTTTACTGTTGCTGCTGGGGCACTTACTGACCGCCTCGCTTGTGTTTGCAGACTTGCCTGCTACAAAAAGCAACAACACCCCCCTCAGTGCGCTGCCCTTTATGCTGGTGGCAAAAACGCCGCTCAACAACACACTATCAAGCTTGCTAGACACGACTGCTCAGCATGACATTGTTGCTCAGGTGCGAAAAAATCTGGACGCTTGGCACTATCCCATCTCGCCCGCTGAGCTTGCCACCTTTCAACTCACGGCAACCCTTGATGACATCAGCCATTTAGCCACGCCCATTGGCTTTTCTTTTAACGCAGGTAATTCTGATCCCCGCGCACGTGATTTTCAGAAAGATGATGTGTTACCTATTCATTGTCAATTAAGCATGCCCTCGCCTCACGCTGAGGTTATTGAACACACCATGACGTTTAGCGTCGCGGCGTTAACGCAAGAAACAGCTAAGGTCAAACGCCTAACTCAGCTGAGTCATGACATCACCACCACCTGTTTTAATTTATTAAGCCAATGGCAACAACCAACGCTCACCAGCACGGTAACGAATGCCACGGCAACTAAACATTCCGCCCCAACTTGGCTACCGTCAGTACACCTAGAAACGCGACCTGCGCCTGCTGCCGCCCTTAACCCTAACACGCCAACTCAAGGTCTGCATGACACGGCACAACAGCAGGATCTTATTATTCATAATCAGGGGACACCGCTGATTATTCATATTGGTCATGAGCGTCGTTAACCGTAAAATAGTTAAACTCAGCCAGTGCTGAACGTTGATAACGCTCAGCACTGGCAAAAAATCCTTACCTTAATGCCAGTAAGCGCTAGGACACACTGAGGCGCAAGCCATAGTTCAACGCAGCAGGACCTTAAACAGTCGGAGCACGGCGCATTCACTAAGCATTTAAATTCTTAATAATGGAAATTTACCAATACATTACCAAAATTCGCCGCGATTATAACGAGTTGGTCGCCAATGAAACCATGGAAGACTACGCACTACGTTATGCGCCCAGTCGATTTCGTAAATGGTCAGAATTTGAGGTTGCCAATACCGCCTTTGGCTCAACTTCATTTTTAGTTTTAGAAGCAATTGGTGGTTTTTTATCCATTAACTATGGCTTCACCAACGCTGTATGGGCCATTATTAGTGTGGGACTGTTGATTTTTATCACTAGCTTTCCCATCAGTTATTACGCCGCACGTTACCATATTGATATTGATTTGCTCACCCGTAGCGCAGGCTTTGGTTACATGGGCTCAACCTTTACGTCCTTAATCTACGCCGCGTATACATTTACTTTATTCGCGTTAGAAGCGTCCATTATGTCGCTAGCGATTGAATTATATTTTCATATTCCACTCGCACTTGCCTACATTATCAG
Organism: Methylococcaceae bacterium; assembly: GCA_007280895.1. GTDB lineage: Bacteria > Pseudomonadota > Gammaproteobacteria > Methylococcales > Methylomonadaceae > Methylovulum. The sequence goes on along the minus strand of QYQN01000138.1, from coordinate 6,737 downwards.
TGCTATCGTGGTTATTCCCTTAGTTACCTACGGCATTACCACGATTAGCCGCATGCAATTGTGGACGCAACCGCTCTGGTTAGTGTTGCTGATTGCGCCTTATGTTGCAGTCGCGTACCGTGAAACAGACGCGCTGCCCATCTTAAAAACGTATGCTTGGATTGCAGGCACGGGACAAGGTTTTGATTGGCTGCTATTTGGTGCTGCGTCCACGATTGCGTTTTCAATGATTGCGCAGATTGGCGAACAAGTGGACTTTTTACGCTTCATGCCTGATACCCAAACCACGCGCCCCACACGCTGGTGGTGTGCCGTGATTGCAGGCGGTCCTGGCTGGATTATTTTTGGTGCCTTACGGCAACTTTTAGGCGCGTTACTTGCTCACTTAGCCATTCGCCATGGTATTCCTGCCCTCCATGCACACGAACCCACACAAATGTATTTTGTGGCGTATCGAATGCTCTTTGATAATCCCCAATGGGCACTGGCTGCAACCACCTTACTGGTCATTCTGAGTCAGATTAAAATCAATGTCACCAATGCCTATGCAGGCTCCTTAGCGTGGTCAAACTTTTTTTCGCGCATGACCCATAACCATCCTGGTCGAGTGATTTGGTTATTATTCAATGTATTAATTGCACTGCTTTTAATGGAATTTGGCGTCTTTGGCGCACTTGAGAAAGTGCTTGGCTTATTTTCTCACATGTCGATTGCCTGGATTTGCACCCTTGCCGCCGAATTATTAATCAATAAACCCTTAGGCTTAAGTCCTAAAATTATAGAATTTAAACGCGCCTATTTACCTGATTTAAATCCTGTAGGCATTATTTCTACCTTATTGGCTTCATTGCTGTCTATTTTGGCTTACGCTGAGGTATTTGGTGAATGTGCCAAAGCTTTTTCGGGTTTTATCGCCTTACTGTTAGCCTTTTTATTAACACCTACAGTGGCCTATTTAACCCGAGGCAAACATTATTTAGCCCGTGATCGTGAGCTTAACAATGCTCAAGCTCAACCTAAATGCTCGATCTGTGAAAATAACTTTGAACACCAAGATATTGCCTATTGTCCAGCTTATGCAGGCAGTATTTGCTCGCTCTGCTGTACCTTAGATGCACGCTGTGAAGATATGTGTAAACAAGGTTTTCGTTTTGAAGATTATTTAGAAAGCTTTGCTAAAAAATTAGCGTTTCTCTCGCTAACCCTCGCCACACGTTTACGGTTATTACGTTTTTTACTGTTATTTTTATTTCTTTCCCTACTCACCAGCCTTTTTATAGGCATTATTTATTATCAAGATTTACTGAGTGTTCAGCAAAATTTTGCCCAGTTCCAATTACTACTCAATAATTTTTTAAAAGTGTACGCCTCAATGTTGGTTTTTATTGGTTTATGCACTTGGTGGCTAATTTTAAATGCAGAAAGTCGGCGCATTGCCCATGCTGAAACGGCAAAACAAACCCAACTGCTGCAAGCAGAAATTCAAGAACATAAAAAAACCGATACCAAATTAGCCCAAGCGATAAAGATGGCAGATACAGCCAACACGGCAAAAAGTCGTTTCTTAAGCAATATGAGTCATGAAATACGCTCACCTTTAAACAGCATTATTGGCTACGCCCATATTTTAAGTAATGATCCAAGCATTCCTGAGCATCGCAAACAAGCGGTGCAAACACTTAAACGAAGTGGCGAGCATTTAGCCTCCCTGATTGAAGATATTCTGGATATTGCCCGTATTGAAGCACGTCGTTTTGAACTTAAATATGACACCATTCACTTTGCACAATTTCTTGAGCACTTGGTTAATCTCTTTAAAAGCCAAGCCGAGCAAAAAGGTGTGCGCTTTACTTACTATTTCCCACACAATTTACCCGAACGCATCCGTGGCGATGAAAAACGTGTTGGGCAAATCTTAATTAATTTATTGGGTAATGCGGTTAAATTTACTGCATGTGGCGAAATTAATTTTCGTATTCGTTACAGCAGTGGGGTCACTAATTTTGAAATCAGCGATACTGGCTCTGGTATTGAAGAAGGACAGTTGGACGCCATTTTTCAACCTTTTATTCGCTTAAATACGCACACCGGCAATGCCCATACAGGAAGTGGCTTGGGCTTAACCATCAGTAAAATTTTAGCGGAAATCATGGGGGGAGAACTCACTGTAACAAGCACTCTTGAACAAGGTTCCACCTTTACCGTGCGCTTACTGTTACCCAGCGTAACAACTGAAGCAGAACCACAGCACGATGAACACGTCATTGGTTATCAAGGAGATAGAAAAAAAATATTAGTGGTCGACGACCAAATCGATCATCGACAATTACTATTAGGTATTTTAGAGCCGTTAGGGTTTTATTTAGAGGAAGCCTGCTCAGGTGAAGAATGTCTTGAGAAAATAAAGCATTCATCACCAGATATAATCATCTTAGATTTATCCATGACAGGTATTGACGGTATCGAAACCATCCTACAATTACGTCAACAAGACTGTATGATGCCCATCATTGTGTTAAGTGCCAATGCGTATCCCACCGACCGCTTAAATGCCAGCAATGCAGGCTGTAATGCTTTTTTAAGCAAACCCATTCAAGTGGACGACTTACTGTATAAACTTAAACAATGTTTAGATTTACACTGGCGTTGTAATCCAACCATTCGCCCTCAACCAGCACACACCGCACCCAGCATTGTTCTACCACCCCTGCCAGAAAGCATTCAAGCTGAACTTATCGACTTAGTACGCATTGGAGATATTCGTGGCTTAACGACACGCATTGATAAACTACTGACCACGCAGCCTGCTCACCATACTTTTTTAACCACAATAAAAACATTGGCGAGTGAATTTAAGCTTGGCGAAATTAGAAAATTACTGGGCCTATAACGCCTTTAAGGAGACCCTTTGTCATGCTAAAAGAACCCGTTCACCACACTGCGACAGTCATGATTGTCGATGATACGCCCGGCAATTTAGCGTTATTATCCGACACCCTTGCCGAAGCCAATTACCGTGTCTTAGTTGCCACCGATGGCTTATCTGCCTTAGAACAAATACATTATCTTAAACCAGATATTATTTTATTAGACGTCATGATGCCCGGCATTGATGGCTTTGAAACCTGTCACCGTTTAAAAATGGATCCCAGCACCGAACACATCCCCATTTTATTTATGACTGGTTTAAGCGAATTAGATGATTTATTACGCGGTTTTGGTGAAGGCGCACAAGATTACATTATAAAACCTATTCGACCTCAAGAAGTGTTAGCACGCATTGACGTTCATCTAGCGCAAGCACGCGTATTTCAACGCACTCAACACGTACTACAGCACGGTGATTTTTCTGCCTTAAGTATTGATTCAGCACAACATATAGTCTGGCTAACGCCCTCAGCACACGACTGGTTAACGGCGTTTTCTAGCTTTTCTCCCACCTCACATGCTGCACCGCTTTCTTATTTGGGACAAGCTTTACCTTTGCCCCTGGCTGCGTGGGTAAAAAAAAGCCTCAGCACAGTGACTGATGTAGCAGAGCTAAACACCCTTGACTATACCGATAAAAATGGCTTTCTCGCCAAAATAGACCTCAGTCAACACATTGGTGAACATTTACTTCTGCTCCAAAAAACACCTGCAATAGACTGGGATTTAGACGCAATGAAAGGCTCCTTAGGACTTACCTTTCGTGAAGCAGAAATATTAATGTGGATATCGCGCGGCAAAACCAATAAAGACATTGGCTTAATATTAGCCACCAGTCCCAGAACAGTGAATAAACATTTAGAACATATTTTTGAAAAATTAGGCGTAGTCACCCGTGCCGCCGCCGTATCAATGGTCTTACAACAACGTCCATTAACCGAACGGTAACCCTCCTGCGTCAGAATAGTTGTCGGTGTGCCAAGAAGGCGAAGCAGTTGGAAACTGCCAGCCATGCTGTACCCGTGATGAGAGCAACCTCCCCTCGGCGTAGCTTATCAGGAAGAGACGCCAAACCACCCTGAGCTGTATCCCTAAAGAGCGATTGTGTAAGCGTCATGGGAAAAGGCAGGTGTACTTCTGTCAGGTATGAACGAAATTAAGTTAGAGCACTCTGTTTACCAGTTGACTTTTACCTTGAACGGATTACCTTAAAGTTAAACAACTACAAGGCGTGATCATGAATATTTTAATTTTAATGGTGAGTATGATGTTATTTTCAGCTTCAGCTTCAGCAACCGGAGCAGAAACTTGTTCTGATTTGCTTAATTATAAAATGAATAAATTAAGGTCGAGTCAAGAACTTGATTTTTGCCAAGCCTTTCAAGGCAAGGTCATTCTTGCAGTCAATACTGCCAGCAATTGTGGCTACACTCCACAATTTAAAGGGCTGGAAGCATTGTATAAAAAGTACAAAGATAAAGGCCTGGTCATTGTAGGGTTCCCCTCCAATGACTTCAACCAAGAGTTTGATGAGCCGGAAAAAACTGCCAACCTGTGTTATATCAATTATGGTGTGACTTTTCCCATGTTGGAAAAAAGTGTTGTTACAGGTGCTTCTGCCAATACGTTTTTTCAAAAACTAATTAAAGCTTCCGGCCAAGCTCCAGAATGGAATTTTTATAAATATCTGATTGGCCGAGATGGTTTATTCATTGAGGTTTTTCCCAGTAAAGTTACACCCGAAGAGCTGGATTCTAAAATAAGCGCATTACTCAGCACTAAATAGGTATAAACCTCATTTGCTTGCTGTTTTTTGTTTTTAAAGGCAGGTAAGTTGATGTTATTTTCATGATTTTAAGTTAGTGGTTCGACTAAGGATTTAATGACTATGCGTAATGTTGGACTTTACTGGTTTGGTAATGACTTGCGGCTTCATGATAATGATAATCTGTTAAAAGCTGCGTCTGAAGTTGACGCTTTACTGTGTATTTATTGTCTCGATCTGCAATGGTTAATGCCAAATCGTTATGGATTGGTGACGATGTCAGCTAATCGTTTGCGGTTCTTAAAAGAATCGCTGCTCGATCTGGATAAGCAATTACAACAATTAGGTCAGCATCTTTTAGTTTGTTATGAAACGCCCGTAAAAGCTATTAGTGATCTGGCGAGTGAGCACAATGTATCGCATATTTTTCGTAGTCGCCAAACCGGTTACTATGAGATTCAACAGGGGTTAGCCCTACGAAAACAGTTACCCTTAATTCAGTTTAGCGAAACCGATACCTTTAGTTTGTTTGCCTTGGCTCAATTGCCTTTTCCCTTGGAAAAATTGCCCAACACGTTTACGCAGTTTAAAAACGCCGTAGAGCAATTGTTGGTCGATACACCGCTGCCACCCGTCAAATTTCTGCCATCCAGTCCGGTACTAAAAACAGACTGGTTAAGTCGTTTTCCTGAGTATTCAAAATCAACCTCTAAATCTGAGCATGAAATTATTTTTCATGGCGGTGAAACAGCGGGGCTAAAGCAGTTAACGAATTATTTTGCTTCGGATAATGCAAGTCAGTACAAAGAACAGCGCAATGAACTGGACGGTTGGGGGAATTCAAGTAAATTTTCGCCTTGGCTGGCTAACGGAAACCTCTCAATCCGGCAAATTTGTTTCAATCTTAACAACTACGAACAACAAACCGGTGCGAACGAATCAACTTACTGGCTATTTTTTGAAGTGTTATGGCGCGAGTATTTTCAATTGTATGCATATCATCATGGAAAGCGTTTGTTTACTTTTAAGGGTATCAAGCAGCAAAAGCCCTTAACCAGTTTTTATCCCGAGCGCTTCCGAAAATGGTGCAGTGGCAACACCCCGTATGCACTAGTAAACGCTTGTATGAAACAACTCAATGCAACCGGCTTTATGTCCAATCGTGGACGCCAGATCGTTGCTAGTTGTCTGGTCAATGAATTAGCCGTGGACTGGCGTTATGGCGCGGCCTATTTTGAGCAGCAACTGCTGGATTATGATGTAGCGTCTAACTGGGGTAACTGGCAATATCTGGCTGGAGTCGGTGCTGATCCTCGCGGTAAACGGCATTTCGACCTAGAGAAACAAACCCAGCAATATGATCCAAACGCGGTATTTATAAACAAGTGGCAAGGCGGGATTCAGCATTTGCCGCTGGACTCGGTCGACGCGGCTGATTGGCCTGTCGCCGCAGGGTGAATTAGCTATGCACAGCCCACAGTCTATTCTTTGATTTGTTTTTTTCCGGTAAGTGGCAAACGATATCTGGCGAAAATACGATAGCAAATTTCCATTATCGGCAATAGCAAAGGGACGTGCTCGATTATTGGCGCGATGCGTCGGTAATAAGGAAGCTGCTTCCAAACTTGTAAAAATCCAAGTACCCCTGATTGCAGTTGCTGCTTTTCATCAATGACATGCATGCGATCCATTGCTTGTTTATAGGTCAAGCCGGCTTTAGCCAATGCAACCTTGTCTTGGCTAATATCCACCCAATTTATGTTGCCCTCTTTATCAAGTTTTTTCATCGCTTTGATTTCAATATTGCAAATTGGACATTCACCATCATGAAAGCAGGTGACTTTAGGCATAAGTGGTGGAGATGTTGTTTGAGATGATGCTGACATTATAATGATCCTAGTTAAAATCAAGTGGCTAAGGCTTTATAGAAAAGGTGTCAAAAAGCGCGAACAACGCGCACACTGAGCTTACTGTATTTATTGTAGCGATCTTGATCACCATTGAAAAAGCCCTGAATCCACGCGCTGTTACTGTCGAGTTCTGT
>QYQN01000096.1 GCA_007280895.1 Methylococcaceae bacterium | reverse complement strand
GTTTTCTAAGCTGTGTTGAACATTTAAATTATTTAAATGTTTGTGTTAAGTATTTTATGGATTGTGTTCTGTTCACAATCTGATTCTTTGAGGTAGAAATGAGTAAAACATCGAGTAAATCTGCAAATAAAACCAATACATCACCTTCAGCCACGGAGCTGGATGATGATGACGATCTTTTTGAAACCAGCGAGTTTTCAGCACTTCCAGAAAATTTAGAAAAGGAATCTATAAAAAAGGACGCACGTAGAAAAATTGAAATTTATTGGGAAAAAAAGATGCTGAGAGAGCAATTTGATGATTTCGATGAGTCTGAATTTGGTTTTTAATGATTACAAGTCAAGTTTAACCAGTCATCATAGCTAATGGTACGCAGTCAGTCGTGCTTAATGGGTTAAGCCTACTGTGTTTAATTATTCTTATGTGTGCGTGGAAAATACAAATGCCTATTCTCCACGCACTCGTTTAGTGCAGTGTTAACGGCTTGGGCTCGAATGCGATGTCTCGTGCCATGAAATTGTTTTTTTATTAACTGAACGTCTTCACCTTGTTTTTGCCAAGCAATATACACAGTGCCAATAGGATGGTGCATATTACCGCCACTAGGGCCAGCAATACCCGTCACTGCAATAGCAATGTCTGCATGGCTATGCGCTAATACCCCCCGCACCATTTCTATCGCTGTTTGTGCACTGACTGCGCCATAGTGTTCCACAGTCTCAGCATTAACCGCCAGCATCTCAATTTTTGCAACATTACTGTACGTCACAAAGCCTCTATCAAACCATGCAGAACTACCTGGTATTTCAGTGCAAATTTTGGCAATCCAGCCGCCTGTGCAAGATTCAGCCACAGCAAGCGTAGCATTATGCTCAATTAAGATTGAGCCTAAGTGTTGGGCAAGTCGGTGCAGTTTTTTAGTCATCAATGAGGGCAAGGAATAACTGATATAGGGGATTGATTAGGGCGTGTACATCTGCTTTTATCTACCTATTGATGATAAAATTAAATGTTTTACTTAGCTAGAGTTATTTTTGTCATGCCTGAATTTTTAAAACTTCCCGTTACGTCGCTAAGACGTCGTGTCGATTTGACCAATCTTACCTTCTGTGCAGAGGAGTCCGTGGGTTTGCTTGGTCAGACACGCGCCCAACATGCATTGGCTTTTGGCATAGCCATGAAGACATTTGGCTACAATATTTTTGTGATGGGTGATCCAGGCTTTGGACGCATCTCACTCGTTTACGAAACTTTAACCAAGCACGCTAAACACCAAGTATCCCCAGCTTCGTATGCGTATGTTGATAATTTTGATCAGCCACGTGAGCCCCTTGCCTTAGCACTGCCTACCAATATTGGACACCAGTTCAATAAAGATATTGAAAGCTTGTTGGACGCATTATTAGTTATTTTCCCCGTGGCGTTTGAAAGCCCAGTGTATCAGCAGAAAAAAAATGCCATCGAGCGTCAATTTACTCAATTTTATGATCAAGCCATCAGCTTAGTTGAGCTCCAAGCCTTGGCTTCTGGCATCGCGGTGTTTAAAGAAAGTGATGTAATTAGCTATGCACCAATCCGAGACAATGTGCCATTAAGTGACGAATTGCTCGCCCAACTACCTAAAGCAGAGCGCGAGTCTTTTTATGAGCAAGTACGCCTATTAGAAGATTATTTAAGCGATCAGTTATTAAATCTGCCACAGTGGCGAAGAGACATGGCCGAGCAAATTAAACAATTAAACGCCTCAGTAGTGTGTCACGCCATTGCACCATTGTTTACAGAATTACATGTAAAATATCAAGACATTGCGAGTGTCAGCGCCTATCTGACTGAAGTAGAACGGCATCTTAATCTAACCATTGCAAATAACTTTATGCCAGGGCTTCCTTTTGATGAGCAAGAGCCACGCTTAAAAAAAGCTGCCTTAATGGAGCAATACGCACCTAATATACTTTTTAATCATGAGCTTGAAAAAGGTGCGCCGGTCATTTACGAGCCCCATCCACTTTATCAAAACGTCTTTGGGCGTATTGAATATAGTAGTGATCAAGGCGCAATGATCACCAATTATCGGCGTATTTGTGCAGGCTCGCTGCATAAAGCCAATGGCGGCTATTTAATTCTTGATGCTGAAAAGATAATTGCTAATCCCTATGTTTGGGACGCGTTAAAGCGAGCCTTAAAACAAGGCTCTATAGAAATTGAATCGCCTTTTTCTGAAGTCAGCATTCAAACCATGACCTTAAAGCCTGAAATAATTCCTTTACAAGTAAAGATTATTTTAGTTGGAACGGCTGAAAGTTATTACCTATTAGAAGAATACGATGAAGAATTTAATGAATTATTTAAAGTGCTGGTTGATTTTGATCACGCGATTACTTTAACCGAACAAACTATTACGCATTTTGCTCACCTTATTAAGCATCACGCCGAAACAGCGCAGTTGCTGCCAATAACGAACGCAGCTATTGCACAATTGCTTGAGCATAGCTGTCGATTATCTGAAAAACAGCATAAATTTTCAGCACGAATAAAAGACATTTTAGACTGTGTTGACGAGGCAGATTTATTGTCAAGATTGACTCTGCGAGACCAGATAGATGTTGACGATATAGAGCAAGCCTTAGCGGCAAAGGAATACCGTAATGGCAAGGTATCGCAAACTATTCTTGATGATATGTTAGATGGCACTATTCTTATTGACACTGAAGGTGAGGCGATTGGCAAAATTAACGGCTTAACCGTATTGGAAATGGGGGGGAGTGGTTTTGGTATGCCAGCACGCATCACCACCACCGTATCACCGGGCTCCCGAGGCATTGTTGATATCGAACGCGAAGCTGAGTTAGGGCAGGCCATTCATTCCAAAGGTGTCTTAATTTTAACTGGTTATTTAGGGCATTTTTATGCCCAGCACTTTCCGTTGGCAATTTCTGCAAGCATCGCCATTGAGCAGTCGTACAGCTTTGTTGATGGTGATAGCGCGTCTTTAGCCGAATTATGTTCATTAATTTCAGCGTTAACAGGCGTGGCAATCAAGCAAGCCCTTGCAATCACGGGATCAATTAATCAATACGGTGAAGTACAAGCTATTGGTGGTGTGAACGAAAAAATTGAAGGTTTTTTCAGACTATGCCAAGCACGCGGCTTAACAGGTCAGCATGGAGTGATTATCCCTGCAGCAAATAGCAGTAATTTGATGTTAAAAAAAGAAGTTATTGACGCGGTAGAGAAGAATTTATTTGCTGTTTACGCAGTATCAACGGTAAATGAAGCCTTAGAATTATTAACCGGCGAAATAGCAGGCCTGCCCGATAAAGAAGGCAAATATCCTGAGCAAAGTATCAATTATAAGGCTATTTCAAGGCTTAAAGAGATTGCTGAAATCGCTGCTGAAGATGACAAAGAGGAGGAATAACGCTTACGCAGCAGGCTTTTCACTCTGCCAAAAAATACAATTTCCACGATTTTACTTAAACCTTCGCATGTTAAACAGACTTAGCAAGTAAGTATTTATTTATTTATTTATCGCCTTTTGAGAAAAGCTCCAAAGAAGATTGAAAAAAGATATAAGGTGAAAGAGTGTAAGCAGGTAAGCCATTACGAGTTTTTACCTACTATCAAAACCATACAGCGTTGATAACCGTTAAAAAAGTTTCGTCGTTGATTAAAGCATTGCGTTAATACGGATAAAAATAGCTGAAAACATTAACTGACCCTTGGTGATAACTGATGCCAAAAGGGACGCGATGAACTTTTATGAAAAACAGAAATTTTTTTATACATAATACAATCAAAGGAACATAACTTGATGTTTTTGACTTTAATGATAATTTAACTGAGGATATTTAGAATATTCATGCACTGGTTAAAAACTATTTTTTTAGTGCCTGAAATAATGACAAGTATTGCTGTATTTTTTGAATTGCTCTACCAGTACACTTTGAAATTTACTAGCAGAAAATTATTACTAAACTATTGTTTTGATGGTGGCGATAGGTGGATTTGAACCACCGACCCCGGGGTTATGAATCCCGTGCTCTAACCAACTGAGCTATATCGCCTTGTCTCTACTACATTAAGCCAGTAATTATAATTACTCACAGGAGTTAATGTCAAACATTGAATCTAAAATGCATTACATCGCCATCTTTCACTACATAATCCTTGCCTTCTAAACGCCATTTTCCAGCATCTTTAGCACCCTGTTCACCTTTATAAGCAATAAAATCTTGATATGAAATAACTTCAGCGCGTATAAAACCTTTTTCAAAATCCGTATGAATTACTCCTGCTGCTTGCGGTGCCGTTGCACCTACTGGAATCGTCCACGCCCTAACTTCTTTTACACCAGCGGTAAAATACGTTGCCAAATTAAGTAATTGATAACCTGCTCGCACAACACGATTTAAACCAGGCTCTTCCAAACCTAAATCGTCTAAAAATTCCTTTTTTTCTTCCTCATTCAATAAAGCAATTTCAGCTTCTATTGCCGCACACACTACCACAACCATTGAACCTTCATTGGCAGCATAATTCTCTACACTGTCTAATAATACATTATTTTTAAAACCATCATCTTGTACATTTGCAATATACATTGCGGGCTTTAATGTCATTAAACATAAGTCTCTAATTAAGAGCTGTTCTTCGGCATTTAAATTTAATTTACGAACCGCCTCACCCTGCTCCAACTGCGCCAAAACTTTTTCTAGGATACTTTTTTTTTGTGCGTCTTCTTTATTACCCGACTTAGCAGATTTACTTACACGCAACAATGCTTTTTCAACTGACGCCATATCTGCTAAAGCTAATTCTGTATTAATCACTTCAATATCTGATATTGGATCTACTTTACCTGCAACATGAACCACATTATCATCTTGAAAACAACGAACAACATGTGCAATGGCATCTGTTTCACGAATATTTGCTAAAAACTTATTGCCTAGTCCCTCACCTTTTGAGGCCCCTGCAACTAAACCAGCAATATCAACAAATTCTATAGTAGTAGGTAATATTCGCTCAGGCTTAACAATTTCAGCTAGCCCATCCATTCTTGGATCAGGCACTGGAACCACCCCTACATTAGGGTCAATAGTACAAAATGGATAATTCTCAGCAGCAATAGTTGCTCGAGTTAAGGCATTAAATAAAGTTGATTTTCCAACATTTGGTAGACCAACGATTCCGCAATAAAGAGCCATAGTTATAATAATTGGTAAATAAAAAAGAGGAGTAACACCATTATGAAATCAATAGATTACATGTATGCTTTGTTACAAAGCCAAGTTGTGCCGATAAAATAAACAAGCAATTATACCTTAAATTATAAAGTGCCCGTTGATGAATCAACAGAAATTAACGATAACAAGCTAAATGGCTAATTAAAAAGAAAAGGGATTGTAAGCAAGATATTTTTAATTACAAAAATAAAAGCTGGGGATAATTATTGGAAAAAAAGGAGTAATCTTCACACTAATTTCAAATAAATCAGTGTGAAGTCATAACGATAAGCTATTGTAAATTAATATCTTATATTAAACAGCTGCAGGTTTATTAGTTACTTTTGAAACAAGAGCAACGCCTTCTTTTAATTGCTGCGCATAAAAATCTTTCACTGCTTGCGGATCAAAATTTAAGAAAGTACCGCCTGACTCGAAATGTTGAATAAATACTTTACCCACAGCATAAGTTGAAGAACCAGCAATTACAGGCATACTTAAAGCACCTAATGTTGTACCAACCATAGGAATTAATTTAACAAGGCTAGCTACTAATGGTGAAACGGTTGAAGAAAAACCACCACCAATTAACGCACCTAAAATATTTCTGCCTTTGCTTTCTAAAAACTTAACATCATAAAGCTTGCATAAGCGTCTCAACATGTCCAACTGAACTACTGAAACTGCTAAAAAATCAAAAACAGGCACAGGAACAATGCCCACGCCAATAGCATAATACATGCTTGTTTGCACGATCTCTTGCGCTTCTTCGATTCTTTCGTTTTCTATTACTTGATTTTCTGCCATGGTAATCTCCAAAATAAATTTAATACTCGTCTATATTGCAACGAACCTAACTCCAACTTACACATTCTATTCTATTGATTTAGTGAAAAATCAATGAACAAAAATTTCATTACTCAGACCTTCCCGATGAAGCCACTAAAATCACCCCGACAAAAGGAGTTAAAAATAATGATCCAAAAAAATAGCCCCAAAACCCTAAACGCCTACCAATCCCAAAAAGCGCTATAACAAAACTTGCTAAAACATAAACTACAGCCGTCATCACTCTACTCCAAAATCCATTACGTTATAAAATTCAGCATTTTTCATTTCTTTAATTTTAATACTTTGATTTTTAATACGCCCTAAGCTATTAAAATAATAATCTTTATATAATCCTTTAAAATTGTATTTTAAAGATCCTGCAATATTTATTGGAATTGAAGAATTTCCTTTTCGTATTGCTGCAGCCAACATCTTTAATGCGTCATAACCTTGAATCGCTAAATAATTTGGATAAGACCCATATTTTGCATAAAACGCTTGATACATCGCTGTTTTTTTATCCTCCTCCGTATTAACTTTGAAGGTAGTTGCTACGAAAGTATTATAAGCCTTCCCTTTTGCCGCATCCCAGATATCTAAGTCATCCAATCCAATATAACCAAATACCGGAGTTTCAATACCCATGCTACGCAATTGATTAAGCATTTTTGCCGCAGTTAACCCTTTTGCTAACAATAAAATGGCATCAGGTTTTTTTTCTGCCAACTTATTAATTATATGACGATAATCTTCCATCTTTTCATTAAAGGAATAAGAGGAATGAATATGAATATCTTTATTAAACAATAATGTACCAAAACTAACAGTAAAGTTCATTGCCCCAAGACTGCCTCTAGGGTAGAGGTATGTTACTTTTTTATATTTAGCAATCTCACAATATTTCACCAAAGCCGCCGCATAATCTAAAGCGATAGGAATTGAACTAAAAACATAATTAAAGCCGTGATTTGTTAAATGCTGATCGGTCGCAAATGTTGATAAAAATAAAACGCCATGCTGCTCAAAAAGCACCGAAGAATCAATGGCTTCGCTAGACTCCTGTGCGCTGATTGTAGCCACGATATTGGTATTGCTTACAATATCAGAAATCATTTTTTTATTATCTTTCTTGTCCTCATTAAAATAATGCAAAACCATCTTCTTTTGAATAGGAGCTCTCATATCTTTGGAAAAACTAAATCCTATTTTATTTTCCTCTTCCAACGCTAAATCTGCACCACGAACAAAACTTTCACCAAAATGCTTATTATTTGAAGCTACTGCAATATCAATTGTCGGCGCATCGCTTTTAGCTATTTCCTGCCTTTTATTTAAGGAATACTCATAACTGGAAAAGTGTCCCATTAAAAGCCTGATGGGAGTAATACTTGCTATAAGCACTATGATGATAGGTAAACTATATTTATATAATTTCATTTTGGTTTAGACGCTTCAGCATCTCCGCTTAAAATGATGGGCATTTCTTTTGAGTTGTTGCCAATAACAACAATTTTTGAATTATTAGAAGTAGATAACGCGACGGTTGCTTGAATTCCTTGATATTTTAAAATTTCAGGGGTGATTGATTTTCCAACGATATCGTTAAAGGCTTGAATACCTCTTGCTTCAGTTAACTTACGCTCGCCTTCCAAGCGCTCACTCTCTAAGCGGTATTGATATGTTTGAACTAACACTTTGTTCTCCATTTTCTTTTGAATCGCATTCTCAATAGTATCTGGCAAGGTTATCTTTAAAATCGCAACATCCTGAATGGTAATATAATTCCGCTCCATTTCATCAATCGTCATATTAACAATTTCTTGCAAAATAGTAGGATCTGGCGTGTACAAATCTTCAATACCCAAATGACCAACCTGCTCCCTTACGTTAGAGGCAACTTCAGGAACAACAATTTTTTCTAAATAATCTGGCCCAATACGCTGATGAAGCACGCCCACAGTTTCAAGTTCTGGATAGAATCGAATTGAAATATCCATATCTACCTTTAACCCTTCTTTGGTAAGCGTAGACATCTTATACGGATGCTGTTGCACGCGCGTATCGTACTTATACATGATATTCCAAGGAAAAATTATTGTTAACCCTTCTTGATACAGTGTATCGACCACGGTACCCTGTCCAAATCGTTTAAACAATACACCCACCTCTCCTGGTTTAATTGTAATAACAATATAGGACCAAAAAAAGACGAGCAACAAACCAAGCATCAGTACCATGGTAATGATCAAGGCCACATAACGCGTCATTAAAGCATCTGAAGATCGTTTCATGGATTTAATTTACTGTAAAAAAACATAAGGAAGCAACACTAAGTGAACAACAAGCTAATTGACTGTGATCAATTCAAAATGTTGCTTGAATTATAAGCAACAGCTAACAAGCTGAGTCTATTTTAAGCACAACAAACGCTGCACTCAACGGTAATATTTATTATCAATGAATACATCACTTAAAATTTAATCAAAAGTATAACAAAAACTTTTTACCAAGCTTTCATGCTAAACACAAACAAATTAAGCTTATCCTGAACATGTTAAGAAAATAAAATATCCAAAACTGCAGCACGTAACCTGACTTTAAATAACGCCGATTATAATTAAGCTAGATGACAAGTTCTTTACATACACACTCAGTGCCTTAACATCAAAACAAAATTTAGTTAAGAAAAATTCTATTTGTTCTATTCTTTTTTTTATGACATTATAAATTTCAACTCAGGGCAATAAGATTTCAATTAAAACTTAATTAAAAAGTAAATAACTAGTTACTATTTTTTTTCTTGCTATTTATCTATTAATTAAGCTCTATATTTAAAGATATATTTCCCTAATCCTATTTCAAGCATTAATTTAGAGATTAATAACCATGCTAGAGACCGTTGCAGATAACGCTACCCAACCAGAAGACGTTATCGTCCAAATGATTAACACCCTAAAAAACATGCTGGTTGAACGCATCAATACTGAACTTGTACAACATGAAATAAATGAAAACGCTTCTATTTTAGAAGGCGAATTAGGCTTAGATTCTATTATGCTGGTGGAATTTATTTCATTATTAGAAGATAACTTTAACCTTACCTTTGGCGAAAATGATTTAACCATGGATGTATTTACTAATTTAAGAACGCTTGCTGATTTCTTAGTAAAAAAGAATCTGGCCACAGCTTAAGGTAGTACGTTCACTTTTTTATTTTATCGATATTACAGATAAATTACTTAGCCACAGAATTAATTTGACCTGATTGGATACTGCACATGCCCTCATCGATAAATCTTTCTACCCATCAAGAGGCGCATATCGAACATGACGCCATCTTAGAAGATGACATACAATTTTTGGCGCCATTATCTCAACATTACTTAGCCCCTAAGGCTGTTTTTTTAACGGGCGCGACTGGATTACTAGGCGTTTACATTCTTGATGAGTTACTTAGAACAAGCTCTGCAAATATTTATTGCTTAGTTAGGGCGATTGATGAGGAGTTTGCTCAACAAAGATTAATTAATCATTTAACTTCATACGGCCTATACAATGAAGAATATTTCGACAGGATTCTACCTGTAATTGGTGATTTAACAGAACCCTTTTTTGGTTTAGATGAACACATTTATAATGAATTAGCCGCAGAAATTGATGTTGTTTATTACAGCGCAGGATGGATAAACATGCTTTATCCTTATTCAAGACTTAAACCTGCCAATGTTTTGGGCGTAAAAGAAGCGATTCGCTTTGCTGGCTTAAACCAAACTAAACCTTTGCATTTTGTTTCCAGTATTGCAGTTTTTTTTAATAGTGCTGATAACACAGAAAACCAAATTTTAACGGAAGCCGACGTACCCGCATTCCATGCCAGTCTCAAAGGTGGCTACGGCAAAAGTAAATGGGTGGGCGATCGCTTAGTTGCTGCCGCACAAGAACGTGGCTTGCCCGCAACAATTCATCGCCCAACACGCATCATGGGGCATAGCATAACTGGAGCCTTAAACGACAACAGCGAACTACTCCCACAATTACTAAAAGGCTGTATTAAACTTGGCTGCTACCCAACCTGGGATATCGAAGTCACCATGGTTCCCGTGGATTACATTAGCAGCACCATGGTGCATTTAGCTGCGTCTCCTGCTAACTTTGGCAAAGCCTTTCATTACTTCAATCCGTACCCTATCCGTTGGCTAGACTTAATCGCTCTAGTAAACGCTCAAGGTTATGATTTGAAAGAAATTACTTATGAACAATGGTTAGCAGAATTAAAAAAAGCCATTGATAGCCCTGAAGAATCACACTTAGAAGATAGAGAGTTTTATTCCCGCTTGCTCTTGGCATTAAAAGTCCCCCACTACTTATTTTATAAACGCCCCCATTTTGATTCCAAAAATATTGCCGAAGGCATTGCTGGAACCGACATTAGTTGCCATAAAATTGATAACGAACTCATCTCACGTTATATCCACTATTGGCAAAAAACGGGCTTTTGCCCTAAGCCCTAAGCACATAACTGACTGCACACTATCAACAACGCGCACGTCTACGCACCTAATTTTTAACACCTAAACCTTTGGTAAAACCATGCTATTGTCTAATAGTCATCAATTTATTTTTATCCATATCGCAAAAACAGGCGGCTTGAGCGTTCGCAATATTTTAGAAAAATATTCTGAAGAACCAGAAAAATTTAAAATTGCCAAACCTGCTAAAGAAATCGACGGTGTACATAATAAATTTCACGATGTTTGGCGCAGTTTATTACTGCACGCCACAGCACAAGACGCATTAAAAGAATTGCCTAACGATACGTTTAACAATTGCTTTAAATTTGCTTTTGTTAGAAATCCTTGGGACTGGCAAGTCTCAATGTACCACTTTATTTTAAAAGAGCCCGAATCCACGCCTCATAATTTAGTCAAAAGCTTTGGCTCTTTTGATGCTTACATTGAAGCTGTAGTGTCGACTGATTTTCGTTTTCCAAAAGGCACAACCAAATTTCAACATGAAATGATTGTCGATAAAGACGGCAATTTGCTCATGGATTTTCTAGGCCACTATGAAAATCTTGCCGAAGACGTCGCTTATGTTTGCCAAAAAATTGGTGTTAATGAACAACTCCCTCACTTAAATAAAAGTCAGCATAAAGATTATCGCGACTATTACACCGACCGCACGCGCGAAATGATTGCTGAACATTATGTCAAAGACATTAACTTGTTTGGTTATGATTTCAACGGCCTAATAACCCCCGTTAACTCATGATAGATAAGGATTCTACAAAAATGACAAACTGTGTTGAAACTGTTTTCTTAGCTACAACGCCTGAAGAGCTTGCCAAAGAATATGACAAATGGTCAACCTCTTACGATAATGATTTAGAAGGTCATGCAGGCCCTAAAGAAGCTGCTGAGCAATTAGCTTTATTAACCTCTAAAGAAGGCCGCATATTAGACGCTGGCTGTGGCACAGGCTTAGTGGGTCAACACTTGGCAAGCCAAGGCTACCAACACCTTGAAGCATTAGACTTATCAACAGGAATGCTACAACAAGCGCGTAATAAAAATTGTTATAGCGCGTTTCATCAACAAGCTTTAGGTGGGCCGCTTGATTTTCCAGATCACCATTTTGATGCCATTATTATTGTTGGTGTTTTTGTGATGGCTCATGCGCGCAGCAATGCCTTTGACGAATTAATTCGAATTACCAAGCCAGGTGGTCATATTCTGTTCACCCTTCGCCCTGAATTTTATGCCAATACTGATTTTAAACCAACCATGCTACGTTTAGAAACTGAAGGTAAATGGACTTTACATCATGTGACTGAGCCTTTTCATGGCCGTTTTCAAGCTCATCCAGAAGTTAATCTTCAAGTATGGGTTTACACCATAAACTAACATTCTCTTTAATTTACTGACAACTTCTCGTGCACTCATGACTAACATTGAACTCTCACCCCCTATCTCAGCAGCAGAACGTCACCAGTTACTCATCGAATGGAATAATACCCAGACTGATTATCCACTTGATAAATGCTTACACCACTGGATTGAAGCACAAGTTGAACGCACTCCTGACGCCATTGCAGTCGAATTTATTGATGAAGCATTAACTTACCGTGAACTAAACACACGTGCCAATCAACTAGGACATTTCTTACAAGCCAAAGGAGTTAAACCAGATACCTTAGTGGGCATCTGTGTTGAACGCTCACTGGAAATGGTTATTGGCTTATTGGGCATTTTAAAAGCTGGCGGCGCCTATGTCCCCTTAGATCCAACTTACCCTAGCGATCGCTTAAGCTTCATGATGGCGGATGCTGCGCCAACGGTATTACTCACCCAACAACATTTAGCAGAACAACTACCTGCCAGCACGGCAGAACGCATTTTTCTTGACCGTGATTGGGCCACGATTGCGCAATCAGCCAGCACCACGCCTGAATCATCGGTCAATGCAGATAATTTAGCCTACATGATTTATACCTCTGGCTCTACCGGCAAACCCAAAGGTGCACTTAATGAACATCGCGGGATATGTAACCGTTTATTATGGATGCAAGAAACCTTTAAACTTGATGCCAGTGATGCCCTCTTACAAAAAACACCTTTTAGTTTTGACGTATCAGTTTGGGAGTTCTTTTGGCCATTAATGACAGGTGCCCGTTTAGTTGTCGCCAAACCAGAGGGGCACAAAGATCCTGATTATTTAATTTTCTTAATTCAAACCAAACACATCACTACTCTGCATTTTGTCCCGCCCATGTTGCATGTGCTATTAGATGTTTCTGATTTAGCAGAATGTCATTCTATTCGTAGAGTAATTTGTAGCGGTGAAGCCTTATCTTATGAATTACAAAAAAACTTTTTTGCGCAAAGCACTGCGCAACTACACAACTTATATGGTCCAACTGAAGCCGCCATTGATGTCAGCCACTGGGCTTGTCACTCAGACAGCACCTTAGGCATTGTGCCTATTGGTCGCCCTGTAGCCAATACTTCACTTTATATTGTTGATGAAAACAACCAGCCAACTCCCATTGGCACACCAGGTGAATTATTAATTGGTGGTGTGCAGGTAGGTCGTGGCTACCACAACCGCCCAGAACTCACGGCAGAAAAATTTGTTGCCAATCCTTTTGCAGCAGGTCGCGTATACCGCACGGGTGATTTAACACGCTACCTTCCAGATGGCAATATTGAATTTTTAGGGCGTATTGATCACCAAGTTAAAGTCCATGGCTTCCGTATTGAGCTGGGAGAAATTGAAGTTGCCTTAACTCAACATCCCGCCATTAAACAAGCCGTAGTACTTGTTCACCAAGATAAACGTGAAGACAAACAATTAGTCGCTTATTTTACTGCCGATTTAAACGCTGTAGAAACTGATGAAGATGCACATAAATACGTTGCGCTATGGCAAAATCTTTACGAAGAAACTTACAAACAAACCGCTGCCGAAATTGGCGCAGACGGCGATTTAAGCTTTAATATCAGTGGCTGGAATAGCAGCTACACCGATTTACCTATTCCAGAAAATGAAATGCGTGAATGGGTAGAGCTTACCGTTGCAAGAATCCTCAGCTTACAACCCCAACACGTTTTAGAATTAGGCTGTGGCACGGGCTTATTACTTTCTCGTATTGCCCCACATTGTGCACACTACACCGGCGCCGATATTTCCGCCACAGGCTTAGATAATATTCGTATTTTGCAATCTCAACGTAATGACTTAGCCAACATTACTCTTTACGAACGCGCCGCAGATAAATTAGATGATTTTGCTGATAACTCTATCGACACCATTATCATCAACTCAGTTATCCAGCATTTCCCTGATGCTGAATATTTATTATTAGTGTTACGCAATGCACTGCGCTTAATGAAAACCAATAGCCGTATTTTCTTAGGTGACGTGCCCAGCTTATTACAACGCGAAGCTTTCCATAGCTCAGTACAATTGTTCCGCGCTAACGACACTGACACGTGCAGTGATGTCTGGCAAGGGATTAAACAGAAAATGGATGCTGAAAAAGATTTGCAATTTACACCCGCCTTTTTCTTAGCTTTAAAAACGCTATTTCCAGAAATTGCGCAGGTACAAATTATTCCTAAACCAGGTCGTGCACATAATCAATTGACCTTATTCCGTTTTGATGTCGTCCTTCATTTGCATACAGAACAAGCTCACCTGAGCGACTTACCTTGGCAAGACTGGACAACGAATGATTATTCCTTAACAAGTATTCAACAACAATTAACTAACCACACCCCTGACTATTTGGCGCTTCGTGCGATTCCTAATGCGCGCTTACATGCCGTCACACGGGCAATGGATTATTTACGCACTGCTCCTGCAGACATGACCATCAACACTGTTCGACAGTATCTTGCCGAACATCCCTACACAGGCATTGAACTACAAGACCTGACTGAATTGGCAAATAACAATGGCTATCAGCTTGAAGTAAGCTGGCTATCCAGTGCTGAACATGGTGCCTTTGATGCCGTATTTACACGTCAAGACATGCCGGCGCACGCCATTGATTTTGTTTCTGAAATTCCAGTATTACACTTAACGCAGCATGTTAATAATCCACAACACATTAAATTGACTCGTCAATTAATGAAACAATTGCGCAACGTACTGCAATTAAGCTTACCTGAATACATGGTGCCCGCTATTTTTACTCGCGTAGAAGAAATGCCACTTTCTCCTTCAGGAAAAATTGATCGTAAAGCCTTGGCAGAATTACCGGTTGAATTTGAGTTTATTCGTGAAGAAGCGATGGTGGCTGCACACAATCCCTTTGAAAAACTGTTAGCCGAAGTATGGGCAGATGTGCTTGATTTACCACAAATAGGTGTCGAAGATAATTTCTTTGCTTTAGGTGGAAATTCTTTAAAAGTCATGACTGTGGCAAACCGATTACAACGGCTATTTGGCGATCATATTCCCCCAATGAGTATCTTTATTGCCCCAACGGTGTCCAGCTTTGCCGTGTATTTATTGGCTTTATACCCCGACTTAGCAACGCATGGTAAAACACCTGTCACTGAAGTCAGCCGCGAAGAAGGTGAAATTTAATCATGGGAACCACAGTACCGCCACATTTGGCTGACGTATTTCAACAACTAAACGCCGCAGACATACGCTTACGACTGGAGGGTGAGCGGTTACGTTTTGATGCACCGCAAGGAGCATTAACCGAATCGCTACGTGAGCAATTAACTCTGCATAAAGCGGACATTATTACGCACTTACAAAATATCGACTATGCAGCGCAAAATGAAACGCACTATTATCCTCTTTCATTTACCCAACAGCATTTTTGGACGTTACAACAATTAAATCCTCGTGACTGCTTTTATACCGTGCCTTTTGCATTCAAAATTTCAGGGGAAGTTGCACTTGACGCGTTACAACAAAGCATGAATTTAATCGTCAAGCGTCATGAAATCTTACGCACCACCTTAAAAGAAATTGACGGTGTCATGCAGCAAATGGCCTCACCTAATACGCCAGCAGATTGGCAAGTTTATGATTTGCGAGCAATCCCTCAAGAACAACGTGAAGATGCTTTAAAAAAGCATATCGCCGCAGAATTTGAAGTGCCCTTTGATTTATCCGTCTCATCATGTTTACGGGTACGCGTCATACAGTTAACCGACACCGAGCAGGTGTTACTGCTGTGTTTACATATTCTGATTTACGATCAACGCTCATTAAACGCTTTGCTTGCTGAAATCAGCGTGCATTATGCCGCCAACCTCGCCGGCAAAACAGTCTCCTTGCCTGCGCTTCCTTTGCAATATGGTGATTATGCGATAGACCAACAAGCCTTGCTCACTACCCCCATGCAGCAACGCAGCGCTTATTGGCAATCATGGTTTACACGTGGCGAACCGCAACCCTGGACATGGCAAACACATCAGGAACACCGCGCACAAGATTTTGAAGCCGAGATATTATGGCAACATTTTGATGAACAGTTAATGCACAACTTAAAGTTATTGGCACAAAGTTGTGGCGTGACCTTGTACATGACCTTACTCGCCGCATATTCTGCATTACTGTATCGATACACCGCCTGTCCTGATGTAATTATTGGCACCACGTTTGCCAACCGTGGTCGCTGGCAATTTGAAAGCATCATTGGCTCAATGCTAAGCGTATTAAGTTTACGTATTAGCTTACATGACGATCCCACCTGGGAAAACTTACTGCAACACATCCGCGATGAAGTGGCTCATGCCATGACACACCAAGATATTCCGTATCGGGTGGTGATGCCCTTTGTACAACCTGAACGCACACAACTAGCGCCGTTATTTCATTCCATTTTAAGCTTCCTTGCCGAAACTGCACATAATGAACTCACGTTACCTAATTGTCAGGTAAACTTTATGGAACATGTGGCAAATCCATATTCTCGTCCAGATTTATACTTAACTATCTGGGAAAAAATGGGTGAAGCACATGAAGGCTTAACAGGCTATTGGTTACCCCAAAAAAATCTGTTTAGCCCTGCTGAACGCGCTACGGTCATGCAAGATTTTGAAGCCTTGTTAAACCTGATGGTAAACGCACCGACACACACAGTTAACCATGCCTTAACTGAACTTAGTCGTTCCTAACTTTTGCCACGAGCCTCCTTACAATGAATTTTGCAACGCTATTCAGTGCCGTCACAGACACCCCCACTACCCAAGAAAACTTTATCACTGATGGAAAACTCACCTGTCAGTATGCCGAAATTCCACATTTTTTGGAAAAAATTGACGCGTTTCTAAGCGCTCATCATGTTTATCCACAGCACTGTATTGCAGTGGAATGCACTAACTCAGTGCCGAGTGCATTGCTACTGATTTATCTACTATCAAAGCGCATTGGCTTCATGCTCTTACCTCCGTCCGATAAGAGTGATAACGCCGCAAGCTTAAAACCAATTCCTCAGTTTTGTCATGTACGTCTTAAAGTCGCCACACCGCCTCTCATGCCAGGTGAATTACCAACACTCGCGTTAGTGGAGACGTTTTATCAACTTGAAGCCCGCGACAATCCCAGCAGTGCAACGCACCTCGTAACCGAAGGCTTGTTGTTTACGCGCACCTCGGGAAGTATGGGAGAAGCAAAAATTGTTGTGCAAAAGCAAGAAAAAGTGCTTAGCAGTGCCTTTAATTGTATTAAAAAATATAATTTTACGTCTGAAGATCGTATGACGATTCCTGTGCCTATTTTTCACATGTATGGTTTTGGCGCTGAATTTTTACCTGCACTCTTACTTGGCTGCTGCATTGACTTACAAGAAAATAGTAATTTACTGAAATACTTAGATAGAGAGCGACGCTTTTCACCCACCGTCGCCTTCATCACCCCTAACTTATGTGAAATGTTATTACGTGGCTGGAAAACGCCTAAACCTTACAAAGTTATTGTCACGTCAGGGCAGCGCATCCGTGAAGATTTATTTTCAGCACTTGATGCCCTATGTGGTAACCATTTAGTTAATCAATACGGCAGCACTGAAATGGGTCCCATTTCCGCCTGTGATCCTAATGATGATTTTGCAACACGCATCAGCACAATTGGCACACCCATGACTGATGTCAATTTGCGCATTGACTACACGGGCGACAACGAATCGGGAGACCTGTATTGCCAACATCCGTATGGCTTTGAAGGCTACATGGATGAAGCAGGTAACTGGCTACTTCATGCGCAAGATTGGCACCGTACTGGCGATGCGGCTAAAAAAAATGACCTGGGTGAAATTATTGTCACAGGGCGTGCAGATAACAGCATTAATCGCAGCGGCTTTTTAATTTTATTAGCAGACATTGAAAAAGCCTTAGAAACACTTGATAGCGTCACTCAAGCTGTGGTTGTACCAATTAACTCCAGAAATATTCAAGGACAAACACTGGTTGCCTTTTGCGTTAAAGCGGCCATTACAGCTCCTACTGAGGCTGAGCTACGCAGCGCTAGCACAAAAATCTTACCTAAATATGGCGTGCCAGATGTCTTCCTTATGGTTGATCACTTACCGTTATTACCCAGCGGCAAACCCGATCAACAAGCCTTAAAAAAACAAGCGGAAGCCGCGCTTTCCCTGTCCAGTTAACCTCAACTCATTACCGTCATCATGGTTGAAATTGCCCGCATCACTACACTCATTGCTGATTTAATGCAGACTTATCGGCAAGCTTTAGCGGTAAAACATATCCATGATGAGCGGGTATTTAGAAAAGTATTGTGTTGTGATTACGAAAAAATTCTTCATGCCTTAGTTGAATTAAAATCCGTTAATTTACCCGATCTACTCAACACCACGTTTTTCCCTACCTCACCTAGCATTACTCAAGCCCTCTTAACTAAGGCTAAATTTTTGCATTTAAATCATATTGGCTTTGAAGTCTTAGAACCGCTAGATCTGATTTTACAAGGCATTGATTATTGGGTTGAACATCTTAATAAAAATCTTGGTTTTGCAGTCAAAGTACAAAAATATTTACGCTTCCCTGCCTCGCAAAACTTTCAAAATCGGGTTAACGCTTACACAGAAATTATGTGTATTTGGCTGCAAATTGAAGAGCAGAATTTTATGCTAGAGTTTTTTGATATTGCACGCTCCCATGCCACATTGTTACCCAATAAAACCGATATGATTTACCATATCAGTCCAGAACGTCTGTTAACACACCACAGCCAATCCCGTCATCATGAAGAAGCCATGAAGTCTTTGTTCGGTAATGACAGTATTTGGCATTATTCAATGTCACTGCAAGAGCGCGATGCAGTTAATGAATTACACCAACAACTCGCCAGCTTCTCCTTGACTCATACAGATTACAAAATGGCGTATGCCAATCCTATTGAAAATATACATGATGGCACCTACCATACCAAAATTATCAATATTCCCTTAAAATTAGAGCTTGAATTATGCCACCTCAGCCCAGTTTGCAACCAACCAACCCTGTTGTAATATAAAACGACTCGCTAAGGTGACGCTGCATCAATGGGCTATGACAAGTAAAATGCACGCTCTACTTACTAGCAGCATAATCATTTAATCTCAACAGCTTTGGAACTCAAGGGGACGAAGCGTCGGAAAACGGAAATTTAGCGCTTGGGAACAAGCGAAACCTCGTCGTTTACGGCGAGATAATCCACCAACTTACGGCTAACCGTCACTGACGGATGCGATCAGCGTGGCTTGAAACATCATTTTAACGTTACTTTATTTTCCTTTTAGGAGCCTGCAAGCATGTTTGCATTAAATTTTTTAGTTGTCCTAGGTGTTGCAACCACCGATATTATTCGTGAAGCTGTAGAAACTACGCATCAGGAATTATTTCCTACCAAACAACCTGATCCAAATGCAGAAATTGAAACTAAAGCACCTCATATTGGGCAGCGTTTCATGTCATTTTTAGACGACACTGACAATCGCTTTCAAACCTTTGTCAGTAAAAAAATTGATCCTTTACTTGCTGGTCACTCCCGTGAACAGCATTTACAAAGCCTCATGCACGGCGGCGAGCGCGTACTCACGCCACAAGAAAGAGCGACTAACCGACGCTTAGGGTTGGGTGTGGGTGCCTCAGGCTTATTAGCCGTTGCGATCTTCAGTGGTCAAGCCTATTTGCCTTTTGTGATTGCGGCTGGCCTATATAGCGTATGGCCATGGTACGTTCAAGCTTATAGAACCTTAGTGGAAGAGCGCAAAATTAAAATTGTTGTGCCTATCATGCTGTATGTGAGTTGGATGTGGCTAACGGGGCATTTTATCGTTGGAACCCTCGCCTCATTATTCTTTGCCTTATTCCAAAAAGTACGCTTAATCACTCAAATCGGCGCACGCCAAAATTTAATCAGCATCTTTGATCAACAGCCTCGATTTGTTTGGGTTGATAATAATGGCCTTGAGGTTGAAATTCCTATTGAAGACCTACGTATTGGTGATGTCATTATTTTAGATGCCGGACAAACAGTGCCGGTTGATGGCACCGTCGTCGAAGGGGCTGCCTTAATTGACCAGCACCGTTTAACGGGCGAAGCACAGCCCGTTGAGAAAGAAACTGGCGATACTGTCTTAGCTTCTAGTTTAATGTTAGCAGGACGCTTACGCGTAAAAGTTGAAAAAGGTGGCAATGACACAGCCGCAGCACAAATTCTTGAGATTTTAAAAAATACTATCGATGACGGCAAAGACGATATTGCAAAAAACCTTGAAGAAGTTGAACACACCCTATGGCCCATGCTATGTGGCGGCTTAGTTGGCTGGATGATTGGCGGACCAATCACTGGAGCGGCGGTATTAGGCTGTAACTATGTGATTGGCACCGTACCCTTAAAAATGATTAACCTATTGGGGGCGCTTAATGCCGGCGCTAATCACAGCATCTTAATTAAAGATGGGCGAGCCTTAGAAACACTTAATAATATTGATGTCATCGTGTTTGATAAAACCGGCACATTAACGCAAGATCAACCTGAATTAGTGCGTATTCATAGCCTAGATGAACGCAGCGAAGATGAAATATTAAGCTTAGCTGCCACCGCAGAATATAAACAAACCCACCCAATAGCGTTAGCCATTCTTAATGAAGCTAAAGCCCGCAACTTAAACTTACACCTAACCCATAATACTGAATACGAAATTGGTTACGGTATTAAAGTTATCATCAATAATCGCAACGTATTAGTGGGCAGCTACCGTTTTATGGGCATGGAAAATATTGTCATTCCCGAACGCTTCCAGCCAGAAATTGAGCGTTGCACCGCGCAGGGTATTTCAATTGTTTATCTTGCTGAAGAAGGAGAATTAGTGGGTGCGATTGAATTAGATGCCTGCTTGCGACCTGAATCTAAAGACGTGGTGAACTGGTTAAAAGCCTCGGGCATGTTGTTATACATCATCTCAGGTGACCAAGAAGCGCCCACACAACGCCTTGCCAATGAATTGGGTATGGATGGCTATTTTGCCAATACCTTACCTGACCAAAAGGCTAAAATTGTTAAAGAACTTAAGTCGGGTGGTCGTAAAGTCTGCTTCATTGGTGATGGTATTAACGATGCCATTGCGCTTCGCAGCGCAGATGTATCGGTCTCGTTTAAAGCTGCTACCAATGTAGCGAGTGATAATGCACAAATCATTTTAATGAATGATGACCTTAAGCAATTAAAAATTCTTTTTAATTTAGGGCATTCCTACAAACATTTACTTAATAACAACTACAAACAATCCGTAACGATGAGTTTAATTGCAGGAGCCGCTGTTATCGTTCTGCCCTATAAATTCATTATTGTAGAATCCTTATTTGCTCTAAACTTTATCTTTGGTATTAACACCGCGACCAGCGAGTTATTAACTGATGATATTGATACCCTAAAAGCAAAAAACACGGAAGAAAAAATGAAAGGCAGTCAATTTTTAGAAGCCATGACGCAATTAAGCCGTAAACTTAGTTTGCAAAAACTGGATTAATATCAAGAGTAGCGTTGGCGCCATAGGAATCCAATAACTAAAAGAAGTGATTGGCTTCCTAATGCTTGATTAAAGATCAGCGTTATGGAAGCCATTAATTACGCCAATTAAAATCAGCTATTGACCCTATCCTCTGGCTACCGCTGTCATTCTCATTATGACCGGCTCTAACCATTAAACTGAACTAACACATTGTTAGGCTTAAGCGTTCGCTCTAAGTTTATCGTATAGAGTTGACGGTTAAACCTGAGTTTAGCCACGAACTGCTTAACCTTAAATTGTTCGATCTTACATTGGTAGCTGCGGTTACAACAGTATCTACTGTTTATACAAAGACCAATTCCACGTTCATCTGAAGCATTAGTAGTCAACATCACAGTGGCAGCAACGATGCTATGCTTCATAGGCATACAATTATTACTACTCAACCTCATCTTTTTTTGATGATTGCCCTAGCATCAGGTACACGGAAGGCACCACGAAAAGAGTGAATAAGGTGCCAATGGCGATGCCGGTTGCGATAACTAAGCCCATATTAAAACGCGATACCGCTCCTGCGCCTGTTGCCAGTATCAAGGGAATCACCCCTAGCACCATTGCCGCTGTGGTCATTAAAATAGGGCGTAAACGTATACTTGCTGCGGCTTCAATGGCTTCTCGCTTACTTAAACCTTGTTTCTGTTTATTATTGGCAAATTCAACAATTAAAATTCCGTGCTTACTAATTAAGCCCATTAAGGTGACTAAGCCTACTTCCGTATAAATATTTAAGGTGGCATGGCCAATTCCTAAGGCAATAAAAATTAATGCTCCGGCAATCGACATGGGCACGGACACGAGAATAATTAAGGGATCTTTGAAGCTTTCAAATTGTGCCGCCAAGGCTAAATAAATGATGATGAGCGCAAACATAAACGTCATCACAAAACCACTGGATTCCTTAACCAATTGCCGTGACTGACCACCGTAATCAAGAGAATAACTTGAAGGCAATGTTTGCTTAGCTAATTGCTGCAACGTTCCTAAGGCATCGCCTAAGGTTACGCCAGGAAAAGGTACGCCTGAAATCGTCGCTGAATTTAACTGTTGGAAATGATTTAATGATTGCGGCACCGTTTGCTGTGTAATCTCTGCAATGGTTGCCAATGGCACCGACATGCCATTACTCGCACGTATTGGGTAATCGCGTAATTGCTCGGCATTTAATCGATAACGCTGCTGCACTTGTGGAATCACTTTATACGAGCGCCCAGCCAAACTAAAATAATTAACATAACCACCGCCTAGCATCGATGCTAACGAAGCCCCCACGTCCTCCATGGTTAACCCTAATAAAGCCGCTTTATTTCTATCGATAATCACTTCTGATTGCGGCTGGTCAAATTTCAAATCACTGTCAACAAAAATAAACATCCCGCTTTTTTGTGCGTCTTGTTTAAATTGTTGAGCCATTGTAAATAATTGATCAAAAGATTCCGTTGTGCTCAACACAAATTGAATAGGCAATCCACTACTGCCAGGCAAGGGTGGGGGTTGAAATGCGGCGACACGCACGCCAGCAATGTCATTTAACTGTTGCTGCACCACAGTTTGTAATTCTGTGGCGGTCATTGTTCTTTTATCCCAAGGCGTTAACACCATTCCAGCAATAGATTGACCCGGCATATCTAATTGAAAGACATGATCTGTTTCTGGATGCGCGGTAAATTTTGCAAACACTTGTTGCGAATATAACTGCCGCTGTTTTAAGGTAGCATTGGGTGCCGAACTGGAACTGGTAATAATAATACCTTGATCTTCCTGTGGCGCTAATTCGCTGTTTGCTTGGCTGTAAAGAAAATAAATACTCACTAAAACGATGGCTGCAAACACGGCGGTGACAGGAAGATACCCCAACACACCATGTAATATTTTTAAATACCGCTGCATTAACCAAGCAAATACCTTGTCTATCAAGATACTAAAACGCTCTTCCCAACCTGAACGTTGATCAAGATGATGTGACTTAAGTAATTTTGAACTCATCATCGGGGATAAGGTTAACGCCACAATTGCTGACACGGTTACCGCACCCACTACCGTAAAGGCAAACTCAGAAAACAACGCACCTGTTAAGCCGCCTTGAAATCCCACGGGCACATACACGGCGAATAACACTATCGTCATGGCGATAATTGGACCCGTTAATTCTCGCGCTGCTAACATGGCTGCCGGTATCGGCTCCATGCCATCTTCTAAATGCCGATTAACATTTTCTACAATAATAATTGCATCATCGACCACTAAACCAATTGATAAAACTAACGCCAGCAAAGTTAATAAATTGATAGAAAAACCAAACATTAATAACAAGCTAAACGTACCAATTAATGATAACGGTATTGCAATAACCGGTATTAATACCGAACGTAATGAACCTAAAAATAAAAACACCACCAACGAGACAATGAGTAAGGCTTCTAGTAAGGTATCAATAACCTCATGAATTGAACTGTCTACAAATTCTGTGGAATCATAAACAATCTTACCTTCCATACCTTCTGGAAGTTGTGCAACAAGCTCTGGAAATAAGGCTCGCACACGTGCCATAACGTCTAATAAATTTGCTCCAGGTGCAATCAGTAAGCCGATATATACGGCTTTAACACCATTAAAAGACACGCTTGATTCATAATCATCTGAGCCCAAGGTGACGTTGGCGACATCTTTTAAACGAATAAGCGCACCATTTTTTTGTGCAATAATTAATTCTTCAAATTCAGTGACTGAATGCAAGCTTGTTGAGGCTTTTAAATTTACCTGAATCATTTGCCCTTTACTGCGCCCTAAACCTGCAATGAAATCATTTTTTGCTAAGGCTGCACTGACTTCTGTTGCCGTTAAGGCATACGCAGCCAGTTTTTCTGGATCTAACCACGCACGCATAGCAAAATATTTACTGCCCAATAATTCTGCCGTCTGAATGCCGGCAACAGCTTGCAATTTAGGTTGCACCGTTCGAATAAGGTAATCAGTAATATTATTGGCGGGTAATTCTTTACTAGAAAAACCGATATACATTGCATCAATGGTTTCACCAATTTTTACGCTAATCGAGGGGCGCTGAGCCTCTGGGGGCAATTGATTAAGGATGGCATTAATTTTGGTGTTAATTTCTGTTAATGCTTTATTAGCATCGAAATTTAACCGCAAATTTACCGTAATGGTGCTAATGCCATTTTGGCTAGTCGAGGTAATGTAATCAATACCATTGGCTTGAGCGATGGTATTTTCTAAGGGCGTGGTAATAAATCCAGCAATCACTTCAGGATCCGCCCCATAATAAGCGGTGGTGACAGTAACGATGGCATTTTCGGTGTGTGGATATTGTAAAACAGGCAAGCCTACTAACGAGCGCAGACCAAACACCAATAAAATTAAACTTAACACCGTAGCCAATACCGGACGGCGAATAAAAATATCCGTTATATTCATGATTTTTTATTTATCAACAGGTTGTGGATACGCCTCAGTACTGGGCTGCACGCTGTTATCAATGCGCACCGAGGAGCCATTATGTAATTTGATTTGTCCAGCCGTAACGACCTGATCGCCTTCCTTAACGCCCGTGAGAATGGCTACTTGATCGCCCCGACTTGCGCCCGTCGTCACAAAGGCTTGCTCCACAGTTAGCTTATCTTGCGTCTGTTGCTTAACGATATAAACTGTTGAACCAAATGGATTAAAGCTAATTGCTGAGTGTGGCAAAGTAATATGCTGTTGTAGTGCCCCCACGAATACATTTACCGTGACATACATGCCCGGCAACAATTGATGCTTGGTATTATCCAGCATGGCTCGCACTAAAATATTTCTAGTGGCGACCTCTATTTTTGGATTAATAACAGTGATTTTCCCAGTAAAGAGCTGAGTCGGATAGGTATCGCACGATAATTCAATGGCTTGCCCAAGCGTTAAGGACACTAAAGCTTGCTGAGGTAAATAAAAATCCACATACACTTTATCTAAATTTTGCAAAGTGGCAACACTGCTGCCAGCATTTAAAAACTGCCCAACATTCACTGCACGTATGCCTAAGTTTCCAGAAAAAGGAGCGCGTAAGGTTTTTTTCTCCACTAATGCCTGTTGCTCGGCAAGATTCGCGCGTGCAATATCTAACGTAATGCGATCCATATCTAAAACCTGCTGACTAATGGCACGCGCTTTAAACTGACCTTCACTACGCTGAAAAGTAATGCGCGCTAAATTTACGGTGGCTTCTAAGGCATGTAAATGAGCAATCTCGTGTTCAGCACGTAATTGTAGAATGGGTGCATTAACGGGCACATATGCCCCTTGCTGAAAATGAATGCTTGTTACCATACCTGATACTTCGGTACTTAACTCGACACCTTGTACGGCTTGCACGCTGCCCATGGCTTTTAATTTAGGCTGCCATTGCTGATAAGAGGCCAATAAGGTAGCAACGGTTTGGACAGGTTCGCCTTGTGCCGTCATAAATTGCTTAATCATCTTTTTTTTAAAGTCAATGAAGCCAAATACTCCACCTAACACCACGCTGACCGCCAGCAACATAATGAGCATACGCTTAATCATTGATTTATTTCCTGTTTATCTCGTATTTTAGTAAAGCGTGTAAAAACAGCTAAAGCTGTTTTACTCCAATGGTATTCTTAACGCTGGGCAGTGTTTCTAAGCCTACGCACACTAACTATTAAGCCAGTGTGCCCTGAGTAAAAAATAATTCGCGCCTCTATTTGGGTGTTGGCAACGGATTGACTAAACAAGTAAAAAACTCACAGGGCTTAGTTTCTGCTGCTAGTTGCTTTTTTAATGAATACGACAGGTTGCCGCGCTGCCACCAGCCGCCACCTAAGGCTTGAAATAAAGCGGCGCTATCCGCTAAGCGCATTGTTTGTGCTTTAATTTTGTTTAAACGAGCGCGCTGAACATTTTGTTGAGCGCTTAATAAACTTAAATAACTAACGCTGCCTAAACCAAACTGCGCGTCCGTTAAAGATAAATTTTCAGTGGCGGCATTAACCTCTGCCTCTTGACTCGCTAAGGTCTCCGCATCGTAATGCAAGGCACTTAGTGTATCTGCAACGTCTTGAAAAGCACTCAGCACTTTGCTTCGATAATTTTCAGCGGCTTGCTGATAGCTCGCCACCGCTGCTTGTCGTTTATGCGTAAAATCGCCACCATGAAACACAGGCTGCAACATATTTGCGGTCATACTCCAAATTTCACTGCCAGGCGTAAACACCCCAGCGGCTTGGGTGGCAATACTGCCCATATTGGCACTGATGGTGAAATCAGGAAAGACACTGGCCATGACCACGCCAATTTGCGCGCTTGCTGCATGAAATATCGCTTCTTGAGCTCTAATATCAGGACGTTGTGTAACTAATTGTGCAGGTAAACTGACGGGCAAAGGGGTTGGCAAGATAAAATCATCCAACGAAAATTCTGCGAGAGGTTCAGCATCGGGTAGGGTGCCCACAAGCACACTTAATTGATGACGCGTTGTAGTTAACGCGTGTTGTAATGCTGGCAAACTGGATTGCGTCTGAGCCACCAACACACGCTGCGCTAATACAATTGATTTTGGCACACTGCCTAAAGCAAACTGTTGTTCAATCGTGGCTAATTGCTGTTGCTGTGCTGTCAATAATTCGTTTGATGTAAGCAGTTGCGCACGCAATGAGGCCTCTTGAAATACCGTGGTGACTATATTGGCTGAGAGTGTTAAAAAAACGGCTTCTAATTCAAATTGCTGATACTCAACTTGTGCAGAAAGCGTTTCTATTTGTCGTCGTATCGCGCCAAACACATCTAAGGTGTAAGACACTTTTACCGACGCATTATATAAACTGAACACTGAACTGCCTGCATTTGGGTTTCCAAATTGAGCGCCTGATATTTGTTGCTTTGTGCTGAATGCCGAGGCATCTAGCGTTGGCAACAATGAGCTTTTTTTAACGAGCACCATCGCTTCAGCTTGCCTTAACGCGGCATGTGCTGAATGCAAATCTGGATTATGTGCAATGGCGTGTTGGATTAGTTTTGTTAACGCTTCGGAATGATACAACGTCCACCATTGCCCAGGCAGGGTTTTGCCCAAAACGATCGCCTTAGCGGCTAAGGCTTCAGCGCCATAATGCGCTACTTTTGGAGGCTCGGGTCGAGTAAAATCTGGCCCTAAGGTGCACGCTGACAAGGCTAAAAATACCGAGCTCATCAGCACTAACAGCCCGCGTAATCGTACTGTGTTAGAGCGTATACATGCAGTGTGTAATGTCATCATTGTTTACTTTAAACCATCGCCGCTGAACGTAAGTATCTATACAAAATTTAAAGGTGAGCTTGCTTCACTAACCACTCAAGCCGCCACATACTTAGTGTGCTTGTAATGCCCGCAACACTAACTGCGTCACATGCTCAGCCATCACTTCAAGTTGGTCATGCTCTGGCTTTCTACCTGGAAAATAGCGATTTATTGGCTGGGCACGTAGCATACCTTCTACCAAAATAATAATGGTCGCCGCCATTAAATGTGCATCTTGAGTGGGTGCTAACTTCCGCACCAAATGCATTAATAAACTAAATTGCTGATGAAATATACTTTCAGCTAATAATTGCAGACGCTCGGCATCGGCATTCATTATTTCATACTGCAGTAAACGATGAAAAGTACGGTCTGCTATTAACACCTCAAATAATGCCCTAATAAATAACACTAAGGTTTGTTCGGGTGGGCACACCAACGCCCAGACCTTATTAAAAACCTCTTCTTTCCCTGAAAATGCATAACGTACGGCATCTAAATACAGAGCTTTTTTATCTGGATAATGATGATAAATGCCAGCAACACTTACCTTAGCCGTTGCGGCGACTTGGCGCATTGATACGGCTGAATAGCCTTTTTCTGCAAATAAAATCATCGCCTCTTTACGTATTTTTTCTTTTATACTCACAAAACCAGTCCAAAACAAACGTTCGGTAGATAATAGCATAAATCGACCAGCTCAGGACTAGCACGAACAGAAAAATCCTTAACCTAATGCCAGCAAGCGCTAGGCACAACGATGCCATGGAGGCATGGCGGCAGAGTAACACTGGAGCAATTGCCAAGCCTTAGTGCACCTTTTGCTTACAGCTGCCCCCGTGCTGACATGCAATGGCTTTGCTATGACTTAACAAGCCTAAAGTCTGGTTACACCTAACTTACCGTTCAACGTCTAATAGTCCATACAAATTGATGCAGTGGAGCTATATTTTGAACTATCGCATTATTTTGCACAGCCCTCCCATAGGTCGCAATAAGCAATAGCCGTATTGCGACACTTTGTGGCTCAGCGTTTGGTGCACTAGATAAATCATTGTTTATCCTTGTTGATAATTTACAATAGTTAACTATTATGACTACAGTACATTAGTCTTGCTTGCTTCCCTCCTCACACACAATAAATCAATGAAAAAATTAAGATGCGCAGTTATTGGCACGGGTTATTTAGGTAAATTTCATGCGCAAAAATATGCGGCGTTACCTGAATGTAAATTAGTGGCTGTGGTTGATATTAATGCTGAGGCGGCGCACGAGGTTGCCCAGCAACACCATGCACTGGCACTTACTGATTACCATGCCTTAATCGCCGACCAGGCTGTCGACGCAGTCAGTATTGTTGTCCCAACTACCCTGCATCACCAAGTAGCAAAAGATTTTCTCAATGCAGGTATTCATGTTTTAGTTGAAAAGCCTATTACCGTCACTGTTGCTGAAGCTGATGAGCTCATTGCTATCGCTAAACTCAAGCACTGTGTTTTACAAGTCGGGCATTTAGAACGCTTTAACCCCGCAATTCTTGCCTTAGATCATGACGAAAAACCTTTATTTATTGAGTCTCATCGTTTATCACCTTTTAATCCACGTGCCA
Source organism: Methylococcaceae bacterium (assembly GCA_007280895.1). Lineage (GTDB taxonomy): Bacteria > Pseudomonadota > Gammaproteobacteria > Methylococcales > Methylomonadaceae > Methylovulum. The sequence goes on along the minus strand of QYQN01000096.1, from coordinate 19,787 downwards.
ATGATGTTAGCGTGGTCTTGGATTTAATGATTCATGATATTGATATTATTCTAGCCTTAGTGGATTCTACCATTGAGCGTATTGATGCCAGCGGTACTGCGGTGTTAACGCAAGGGACGGATATTGCCAATGCCCGCCTACAATTTAAAAATGGCTGCGTTGCCAATGTCACCGCCAGTCGAATTAGCCTGAAACAAGAACGTAAAATGCGTTTATTTCGTCCCAGTGCGTATATCTCTGTAGACTTTCAAAACCGTATTCTCACCAAACATCGCACTGGCAGTAAGGAAATGTTTCCTGGTATTCCTGAAATTGAGCGTGAAGAATCAAGTTTTGCAAGTGGCGATGCTTTATTAGCAGAAATAACTGATTTTATTCAATGCATTCATACCGGTAAGACCCCCTTAGTTTCGGGTGAAGCAGGTCGACAAGCCTTAGAAACTGCCATTCGTATTACCGACTTACTGCATGCCGTATGACGTTTTTATTTACAGCACACATGGTCTCAATAGACACGCCATTAGCTGCGCTGCATACAGCCGCTCAGCTTAAGCCCAGTGAACTGACTCTTTTCACTCCAAGCATTGCTAATAATTCAACATTATTGCCGTTATTTATCAGCAAAGTGGCCGCTGGCTTTCCCTCGCCAGCAGATGATTACATTGAAACCAGCTTAGATTTAAATGAATTACTCATCAAAAAACCTGCTGCCACTTTTTTTGCACGCGCTCAAGGTTTATCAATGATAAACGCTGGCATTTATCCCAATGATATATTAATCATTGATCGCTCACTGGAGCCCATTTCAGGAAAAATTGTCATTTGCGCTTTAAATGGTGAATTGACCGTTAAACGTTTATTACACGAACACGGACTCTGGCACCTAAAAGCCGAAAATCCTGATTACCCAGAAATTGTCCTGCATGAAGAATTAGACTGCGTTATTTGGGGCGTAGTTATTCATATTATTCACTCTGTTTAACAATGATTGAGTATGACCAGCACCAACACATTAATCGCCTTAGTTGACTGCAATAATTTTTATGTCAGTTGTGAACGTGTATTTCGACCTGATTTACAAGGCAAACCTGTTGCCGTCATGAGCAATAACGATGGCTGCATTATTGCGCGTAGCCAAGAAGTTAAAGCTTTAGGTATAAAAATGGGCACGCCCGTTTTTCAACTACAGCCCTTGATTAAGCAACATGCTATCCATTTATTTTCATCTAATTACCCCTTGTATGCCGATATGTCGGCGCGTGTCATGTCACTTTTGCAAGAGTTTTCCCCGATGATGGAAATCTACTCCATCGATGAAGCATTTTTAACCTTAACAGCACTTCCTGACACAGACCCGATTACCTATGCGCAGCATCTTAAAAAAACCGTGTATCGTGCTACAGGCATTCCTGTCAGTGTTGGCATTGGCAGCACTAAAACCTTAGCTAAACTGGCTAGTTTTGCGGCTAAAAAATGGCCGCAAACCCAAGGAGTTGTTGTGTTAACCGATACGATTAGGCGGGAAAAATTAATGAAAATTGCGCCTGTCCATGAGGTCTGGGGAATTGGAACACGAACCGCAACGAAACTTAATGCCTTGAATATTACCAGTGCTTGGGATTTGGCTAATCAATCTAGCCAGTACTTACAGTCTATGTTTAATATCACTGTGGCACGCACAGCTAAGGAATTACAAGGCATTTCTTGCTTAACCTGGGAAGAATCTCCCCCCGATAAACAACAGCTCGTTTGCTCAAGAAGTTTTAAACGCCGCTTAACGGATTATCATGATGTCGCTGCCGCATTAGCTGAGTTTTGTACGCGTGCAGCTGAAAAATTACGCTTTCAACACTCGACCACGCAGTGCATCAGTATTTTTACATTTAGTTATGGCGTAAATTCACACTGTCCACCTCAGCAAACATCGGCGACGATGACATTACTACAGCCCACACAGGATACGCGCGTTATTATTCATTTTGCATTGCTACTACTCAAATCACTGTTCAAACAACAGCAACAATACCAAAAATATGGCGTACAACTTACTCAACTTCAGTCTCTTAATCATGCGCAACAGTATTCTTTATTCACTGAAACGAGTACACAGCAGGTGTGTGAAAATAGACCATTAATGACAACAATGGATAAAATCAATCAACGTTTCCCAAAAAAATTACGCCTTGCAAGCACGCTTAATCAGTCTTGGCAAGCTAAAGCAGAACATCTTTCGCCTGCCTATACGACTCAATGGCAAGCGTTAGTTAAGGTCAAGTGCCAGTAAATAAATACGCCAGCAAGCAACAATTTTTAAGCAAAAAAAAGACCGCCAACGTAACGCTGGCAGCCCTTTTATCGTTCTACAAAGTAGCGAGTAGAGACTTATTTTTTATCTTTATTACGCTCGGTTACTTCTTTAACCACTTCATCAGCGACGTTTCTAGGACATGGCATGTAGTGTGAGAACTCCATTGAGAACTGCCCACGACCAGAAGTCATCGTGCGTAAAGCACCAATGTAACCAAACATATCACTTAAAGGAACGTCAGCTTTAATGCGTACACCAGTGAAGCCTGGATCTTGTGATTTAATCATGCCACGGCGACGATTTAAATCACCAATAACATCACCGACGTGTGCTTCAGGTGTAAACACGTCTACCTTCATGATGGGCTCTAATAATTGTGGTGCTGCTTTAGGAATGGTTTGACGATAGGCAGCACGCGCGGCAATTTCAAAAGCAATAGCTGACGAATCGACATCATGGTAACCACCATCGGTTAAATTTACTTTGAAATCTAAACACGGGAAACCAGCTAACACGCCTTTATCAATACTTGCTTTAAAGCCTTTTTCAACAGCAGGCCAAAATTCACGTGGTACGTTACCACCTGTTACACTTGATACGAAGACAAAGCCAGAGCCTGGCTCACCTGGCTCAATGATGTAGTTAATTTTTGCGTATTGACCAGAACCACCCGATTGTTTTTTATGAACATATTCATCTTCAATACGTTTCGTAATGGTTTCACGGTAAGCAACTTGTGGTTTACCAACATTTACCTCAACACCGTGCGTACGTCTAAGAATATCCACTTTGATATCTAAATGTAACTCACCCATGCCTTTGATAATGGTTTCACCTGATTCTTCATCAGTTTCAACACGGAAAGAAGGATCTTCTTGAATCATTTTGCCTAAGGCAATACCCATTTTTTCATTGCTACTTTTATCTTTAGGCGCAATCGCAATGGAAATAACAGGATCAGGAAAAACCATAGGCTCTAATGTCGCTGGTTTATCAGGATCGCATAAGGTGTGTCCAGTTTGAACATTTTTCAAACCAATTAAGGCAATAATGTCACCGGCTTGTGCTGTTTCAATTTCAGAACGATCATCCGCATGCATTTCTACCATACGACCAATACGCTCAGTTTTACCCGTAAAGGTGTTCAATAAGGTGTCACCTTTTTTCAGGCGACCCGAGTAAACACGGACAAAGTTTAAAGCGCCAAAACGATCGTCCATAATTTTGAATACTAACGCACGCACTGGATGATTGGCATCAACCGTTGCAAAAAGACCGGTTGGGTTACCCTCTATATCTACTTCAGGTTGTGGGTTAACGTCGGTTGGGCAAGGTAAATAATCAATGACACCATCCAATACCAACTGCACACCTTTATTTTTGAACGATGAGCCACAAAAAGTAGGGAAAAACGCCATACTAATAGTCCCTTTGCGCAAACAACGTTTGATGGTGTCAATATCAAGTTCTTCACCTTCCAAATATTTTTCCATGACATCATCATATTGATCAGCTACTTGATCAATTAATTTTGCACGCCATGTTTCAACATCGGCCACCATATCAGCAGGTACATCTTGAATTTCGTATTTCAATGGATCGCCAGACTCATCCCAAACCCATGCTTGACGAGTTAATAAATCTACCATACCAACAAATTGATCTTCAGTTCCAATAGGTAAGGTCATTACGATTGGCGTTGCCCCTAAGACCTCTTCAATTTGTTTAACAACACGATAGAAATCAGCACCTAATCTATCTAGTTTATTAATATAAATAATTCGCGCAACTTTAGAATCATTGGCATAACGCCAGTTAGTTTCTGATTGTGGCTCCACACCGCCTGAACCACAAAATACCCCCACACCGCCATCAAGTACTTTTAATGAGCGGTAAACTTCAATGGTGAAGTCAACGTGACCAGGTGTGTCGATAATGTTGAAACGATGATCTTTCCAAAAACAGGTGGTTGCTGCTGATTGAATGGTGATACCACGTTCTTGCTCTTGCACCATGAAATCTGTGGTTGCAGCGCCATCATGCACTTCACCAATTTTATGAATTTTACCGGTAAGTTTTAAGATACGTTCCGTGGTGGTGGTTTTTCCGGCATCTACGTGAGCGAAAATTCCGATATTTCTATAAAGCGCTAAATCTTTCATGTAATTACTCTAAAGTTGGGCATAAAAAACGATTGGGTATAAAACTTTTTGGTGAATATTTTAAGTTAAAAAGATAATACTATCTTGTAAAAATATTCAGATTGACGCACACAGACTTCATTACGTTTAACTACAGATGCTAATTATTACTGCAGTGCTACTGAGATCATTTACATTAAAATTCTGTCAGTGTGGCTCAACGTTACAACTGATTTAATGCAGTAAATTCATTACACACAATCATACCAGTTAAGAAAGCTAGGCATTTTAACCTAAAATTATGACAAAAATATAGAAAACACTGATGAATTAAATTTGTAAGTCTATTATTGCCACACCCTAGTCGTACCTAACTCATACAAACCTAAGCAAACAAATAGTTACACGCTTACCCACAAAGCCTGTGGATAACATTGTGGGTAACCTGTTAAAGACGTGCCTTACTGCTTGTATTCACAACGCTTTTATCAATTAGCACAAAAAGTAACCAATTAATTAAATTTCTTTTTTTTCAAAAACTTACGAGATGAAGCTGGTCTGTTTTAGACAGTATTTTAGCTACGCGATGCAAATCTTCTAAGGTATCTATGCCCGCAGGCGGGGTGTGTGCAACTATTTTAATAAAGATAGACTCCCCTTCCCATAAAATTCTTAATTGCTCTAAAGCCTCGATATTCTCTAAAACTGAACTGGACCACGCACAATAGCGTTGTAAAAATGCTACCCGATAAGCATAAATTCCAATATGACGAAGATACGGCATAGCAGGTGCAGACTGACAACCTGCCAAGGTAAATGTTGATCTGTCCCAGGGAATAGGGGCACGACTAAAATACAGGGCGTACTGGTCTTTATTAACTACCACTTTAACTGCATTTGGATTAAATATTTCTGCTATATCATTGATTTTTGCAGCCAAAGTAGCGATACCTGCCGCCTGCTGGGTAGCCAAAGCAATAGCTACTTCACGAATATACTCTACGGGAATCAAGGGCTCATCACCTTGTAAATTAACAATAATAGCTTCTGGCTGCCAGTGGCATTGGCGGGCAACTTCAGCAATTCTCTCGGTGCCACTTTGGTGCGCAACATGTGTCATCATTGCCGAAAACCCCTTAGCAACCACAGCATTAAAAATACGCTCATCATCGGTAGCAACAATGACGTGCTCAGCACCAGCAGCGTTCGCCCGTTCGCAGACGTGTATAATCATGGGCTTACCTGCAAGCATCAATAATGGCTTGCCCGGTAAACGAGTTGAGCCATAGCGCGCAGGAATAACTACATTAAACTTAAGCGTCATGAATATAATGCGTCAACTTCGTCACTGCTTAATTGCCGCGCTTCCTCTTCAAGCATAACGGGAATTTCATCTTGAATAGGAAAGGCTAAGCGATCGGCTCGACAAATTAATTCTTGCTCTGCTTGTCGGTAACGTAAGGGACTTTTACAAATCGGGCACGCTAAAATATCCAATAATTTTTTGTCTATCATTATTTTTCTCGTTTATATTTAGTTAATTCAATGCGTTATAAAAAAGCACTCTCATTTAAATTAGCGCTGGCTGCATTATAACAAACAAAGCAAACGCATTAATTTTAGCGTTAAACTCGTGTTACTCTAGTCACATTTATAAGCACCTCTCATCTACCACTTTTTACTGTAATTTACATTTATCATGAATCAAGCGCCATTACCCATTAGTGCTTTTTCTGCCTCGATAACAAAAAAGGACTTGTCATCTATGCTGAAATTTATCGGTACGGTGACTAAGTTGGCCAATGATGAAAACTATCAAGCTCAACTGATTACGGAGCTACCAATAACAGGACAACATCCGTTAAATCATTACGCGGTGATGATGGGATATGATTTTCATCTTAGCGCGTTAGGTCCAAAATTGATTGAAATCAATACCAATGCAGGTGGACTTTGGTTTGCTTACCGCTGTTATGTTCAACAAGCCAAGCAGTTTGAAGGTCGTTTTGCACAACGATTATTAAATACTTTTTTAACCGATTATGCGTTTTTTAAGCAAACCACCACAGCGAAACCTTCAACGCTTGTTATTTTGGATGAACAGCCTAAAACACAATTTCTGTATCCTGAAATGACTCTTTTTGTAGCGTTATTTCAACAAGCAGGCATTACTGCGCTTATCGCAGATCCTTCACAATTATATTTAAAAGATGACGGGCTTTATATTGATAATCAACGTGTTGATATGATTTATAATCGCCATTGTGATTTTTATTTAACGACACCATCAATGTGTCATATTAAAGACGCGTGGCTGCAAAATACCGTCTGTTTAAGCCCAAATCCCCGTATATACGGCTTACTTGCCGATAAGCGTCGAATGATATTATGGTCTAATCCAGAGCAATTAGCTCAATTTCAGCTTACCTTAGCTGAGCGTCAATTATTTGCCGACATCATCCCTAAAACGCAGTTATTATCAGAATTAAGCCTCGAAAGCGCATGGCTTACACGCAAACAATGGGTGTTTAAACCTACGATTGGCTTTGGTAGTCAAGGCGTATACGTAGGGCATAAATTAACAAAAACAAAACTAAACAACTTGCCGCCAGAACACACGCTCATACAGCAATGGATTCCACCGTCGGTAAGCTATAACGAAAATAATCTTACCTTTAAAACCGATATTAGATTATTTGTTTATCATCAACACCCCCTTGCAATTACGGCAAGACTATACCAAGGACAAGTCACTAATATGCATACCCCGCATGGAGGTTTTGCCAAAGTAGTGATTACATAACACGCTACAAACATATATTTCTTTATCTATAGTAAAAATAATATGGATTTTTATATTGCTAAATAACTAAAATTAGCATTAATGCACTTTATTCATCTGTTACAATTTCTTAATTAACGATCAGACACTCAAACCATGCTTGATTCTGTTCAGAGCAAAAAACAAAATGAACGCATTACCTTATACAATTTTGACATTATCTTTTTAATTCACTGTTGTACTTTTCAAACAAATCAAAAAGATGCGCACATACTTAACGCACTTGATTAAAAAATTTGTACGCAATAGCGCTTTAAATCAGCGGTATTATTTTAATATCTCCTCGTGTAGGAGCAGACCAGCAAGGTATTTTGATGACAAAATCAGAGAATATATATTTAGTTGGCCTTATGGGTGCTGGAAAAACAACAATTGGAAGACAACTAGCAAAAGCCTTGTCTATCCCGTTTTATGACAGTGATAAAGCCATTGAAGAAAGAACCGGCGTTGATATTCCAACTATTTTTGAGTTTGAAGGCGAAGAAGGTTTTAGAGATCGTGAACAAAAAATGATTCAACAATTAGCTGAATTAAAAGGTATTGTCTTAGCCACAGGCGGTGGCGCTATTTTGCGAGAAAAAAATCGTGAGCTGTTAAAAAATAATGGCTTTATTGTTTATTTACAGTGTTCTGTTGAACGCATTTTAGAACGAACACGCCGCGATACTCAACGTCCTTTACTAAAAACTGAAAATCCTAAAGAACGTATTGAAAATTTATTTTTGCAACGTGAACCGCTTTATTTAGCCTGTGCTGATTTCAAAATTGATACAGGCATTCATCAAAGCAAAGAAGTTGTTGAAAAGATTTTAGCGGAATACCATTCTTTTAATCAGTAAAGTTACTTTATTATTTTACTAAATGAAAATTTTACATGTTGCTTTAGGGGCGCGTAGCTACCCCATTTATATTGGTTCAGACTTGTTAAATCAGCCTGAACTCTTGACCAAACATATCAAATCTAAACAAGTCATGGTGGTAAGCAACCCCACAGTGGCTACGTTATATCTTGATACAGTTTTGGCGCACCTTAAAGACTATGTTGTTGAAACTGTATTATTACCTGATGGTGAAGAGTACAAAACAATGACATCTATCATGCAAATTTTTGATCATTTACTAGAAAATAAATTTAGTCGGAATGCCACATTAATCGCATTAGGAGGAGGTGTTATTGGTGATATGGGTGGTTTTGCAGCAGCGTGTTACCAACGCGGCATGGCCTTTTTACAAATTCCCACTACGTTACTGGCTCAAGTAGATTCTTCTGTAGGAGGTAAAACGGGCGTTAATCATCCCTTGGGGAAAAATATGATTGGTGCTTTTTACCAGCCACAATGTGTTATTGCAGATACAACAGTCTTAAACACTTTAGATAACCGCCAACTTGCAGCAGGTATCGCAGAAATCATTAAATATGGCTTGATACGCGATGCTGATTTTTTTGTATGGCTAGAAAATAACTTATCTTTATTACTTAATAAAGATCCCTTAGCACTAGCCTATGCTATTGAAATATCATGTAAAAATAAAGCTGAAATCGTCGCTGAAGATGAAACGGAAAGCGGTGTTCGCGCCACATTAAATCTTGGACATACCTTTGGTCATGCGCTTGAAACAGGTATGGGCTATGGCACTTACTTACACGGTGAAGCCGTTGCCATCGGATTATGTTTAGCTGCCTATTTATCAAAACAATTAGGTTGGTTAACGGAAGTTCAAGTACAGCGCATTATTACTTTATTGCAGCACGCTAACTTACCTACAAAGCCACCCGCCAACTTAGCATGCGAAAGATTTATAGAGCTAATGTCTGTAGATAAAAAAAATATTGATGGCAATATTCGGGTGATTTTACTGAAAGATATTGGTTTGGCAACCTTGCCTATGGATATTAATCATGACCTTTTAACACACGCATTAACAACTTATGGCAGATGATGGCGCGCTTACGTACTCAAAAAAAAAGTCTCTTAATGAGTTAAGTAATAAAACTGATCATTCTTTAATTACTCAAGAGCGAAAACAAAAACTTGAATTATTAATTCATCTTTTAACCCATTTAACTGAAGCCTTAGTTATTTGTGGCCCCTCTGGCATTGGTAAAACAACCATGCTGCAAGCCTTGTATGAACGTAAAATGAGTGCTTGGCGGTACTGCCCTATTCAAGGTAATGCTGAGCTTAGCTTTGAAAACATTCATGAACACATCACTAAAATCCAAAAGCAACGTGGTGCTCAAGGTAAAGCGAATAAAATTGTTGTTTTAATTGATAATGCCGGCGACTTAGTGCCCGGCCTGCTAACGTCTCTTATTCAATACAGCTGGACTAATCCATTAATACGACTGGTATTTGTATTGACGCTAGATGAGTTACATATAAAAGGCAGCACCGACCAGTTAATAGATGAATGTCATTTTATTGAAATTCCACCGTTGTCTGAATACCAATGTGGTGAATTCTTACAACAGTTGTCTACCAAATCATGGGCACGATTAGCGTTAATTAATATCAATGATTACATGATACAAACGGTGTATAAAGAATCACATGGTATTCCTGGTAAAATCATTGCACAGATTCCCAATCTAAAAAATACTAAAAAAACAGTCAATTCATTAAGTATTTTAATTGCTACCGTTCTTGCTTTAACAGGAGCCACGATAGTTATTCAATGGTTAAGTGCGCAAAATGCTATGACTGCACCCACACCGCCGCCCACTCTTGCTAAGCTTGAAATAAAGCCAACATTGCCACCAATTAACGCACCTGCTTTACCAACACAACCAATAGTACCAGAGTCGGCACCAGTACCAACACCTCTACCTGCCGCAATAGAGCTACCACAACAAAAATCACCTGCGGCGGTAATAACACCCTTAGTTACTCAGCAGAATTTACCTACTAATCAAGCGACTACCAAAGAGCTTAAAGATATTCCTGCACCTAAAAAAGACACCGCACTCATTGAGACAATTAAACCACCTGTAGTGCCAGAAATTAAACCCTTAAGCCCAGAAAAAACAGCCCCCACACCAAAAGTAGAAAAAGTAGAGCAAGCCATTGCTCCTGAAATAGCTCAACTCAAGAGCGCTGCTGAAACACCCGCGTCAGATGATAAAGACTGGATAAATTCTGCACCTACAACCCATTACACGTTACAAGTCATGTTATTGTCTAAAGAACAAGGTATTAAAGACATTAAGAAAAAATACCCAGCACTTGCAAAAGATATCAAATTTCTTAAAAAAATTATTAATAACCAAGAAAGATTTTTATTATTTTATGGCCTCTATCCCAATGCCATTGCAGCTCAGCAAGCAAAACAATTATTGCCGCGTGAATTTAATCGCTCTCTGATTAAAAAATTAAATAACTTACAAAAATAACCTTCCCTATTATTTACCTCTTTCTTTTGCACTCATGACTACATTAAAAAATGATATTTTTATTAAGGCGTTATTAAGACAACCCGTGCCTCGCACGCCTGTATGGATGATGCGTCAGGCTGGTCGTTATTTACCTGAGTACAGACAACTTAGAGAGCAAGCAGGTAGTTTTTTAAACTTATGCACTAATCCAGAATTAGCCTGCGAAGTAACACTGCAACCGTTACGACGCTTTGATTTTGATGCAGCTATTTTGTTTTCAGATATTCTAACAATTCCTGATGCGATGGGATTGGGCTTATATTTTACTGAAAATGAAGGGCCAAAGTTTGCTCATCCACTTAGCACTGAACAAGATATTAAAAACATAGTAGTTCCTGATCCTGATGAAAAATTACGTTATGTTATTGATGCAGTGAGTTTAATCAGAAAAAATTTACAAGGTAGCGTTCCTCTTATTGGTTTTTCTGGCAGTCCTTGGACCTTAGCCACTTACATGATTGAAGGTGGTAGTAGTAAAAACTTTCAAAAAACCAAGGCATTAATGTACGAGCAACCTAACTTAATGCACGCATTATTAACTAAGTTAGCGGATGCTGTTGCGCTGTATTTAAATGCACAAATTAAAGCAGGGGCGCAAGCCGTCATGATTTTTGATACGTGGGGCGGTATATTAAGTACAGAAGATTACTTAAAGTTTTCATTAGCGTATGGCGAAAAAATTCGTAGTTTATTAATTACTGAACAAGACTCTCAACGTATTCCTTCTATTTGGTTTACCAAAGGCGGTGGTTTATGGTTAGAATCTATGGCGAATGCAGGCTTTGATGCCTTAGGTTTAGATTGGCAAACAGAGATTCATCAAGCACGACAACGGGTTGGCCATCAGGTTGCATTACAAGGCAATTTAGATCCTGTTGCACTCTATGCCTCACCAGAAATCATCACTGAAAAAGTAACCGCAATCTTAAATAACTATGGAGCAGGATCGGGGCATGTTTTTAACCTAGGACACGGTATTTTGCCTGACATTAACCCAGACCATGTTGCTGCATTAGTCAATGCGGTCAAACATTATCAAGTACGTTAGATGGCTCTGCATCAGCTTTAAGCGCCTGAACTAAAGCGGTAAATTCATTTTTTTTTGGTCGATACAAATACAATCCTAGTAATGATAGACCCAATAAAATATACAAACTATTTACCGCGTCCCCGAGTCTGAATAAAATCAAACCAAACACCCCAGGAATTTCAACTAAACATAAAGACACTAAGGTCGTGAAAAAATAACGCTGTTGGGCTACTTGATAATACTCAGCAGGTATCTTGACTGCAAACGTATGATTTAAGCGTAATTGAATATAACGCAACATATTTGTAATGGGTAACAAGATAATACTGACCCCATAAAAAACAGTGCGTAAAATTAAACGCTGTGCCTCCGTCCAGTCAGTAATATATTGAGCAACAGACGCCACATTAAAAGAATAAATAACAGCACTTAGCAAACAAATAAGCAGCAGCGTTAAGCTTAACCACGCACGTTCAAGCCCAGCATAATAAGTTTTATACTGTTTCAATGGGTTGATCATAATGTTGATTTACTTTTCCTAAATAATGACATTGATAATCTTCCATTGATAATCGAATCACTTCATGCGCCTCTTCTCGACCATACACATTAGTTATCTCACACGAGCCTTTTTCACCAGGTAAGTTTTTATAGGTTAAAAAATAATGCCTTAATCTGTTGATATAAGACTCTGGACAATCTGAAACATCGTTCCATTGACGATAAAACTCATCACCCTTCATGACTGCAATAATCTTATCGTCTGCTTCATCTTTATCTAACAAACGAAACCCACCTATGGGAATTGCTTGCAAAATAATATTTCCATGAGTGACGGTGCGTTCGCTTAACACACAAATATCTAAAGGATCACCATCACCACGCATAACTTTTCTACCCGATTTTACAGACGCATAGTCAGCTACATTTTCGGCACAAAATGTTTGCGGAATAAAGCCATAAAGTGTGGGGACTGTATTGGAAAATTTTTGAGGTCTATCAATTTTTAGATACCCTGAGGTTTTATCAATTTCATATTTAACGGTATCCGTAGGTACCATTTCAATAAAGGCGGTCACGATTGAAGGTACATTTTCGCCTGGATGAATACCATGCCAAGGATGGGCTTTATGTTGTATATGCATAAGGTTTTCTTTGATTAAAATGATAAAGAGTATAAACCATTCAAAACATGTTTTTATTGTTTATACGTGAAGTTTATGCTTTTTAACGTATATAACTAAAATTAATAAGTAGTTATATAGCGATCTTTTGATTTATATCAATTTGCCATTTAATTCGTTGTGTGAAAATAGCACTTCCCTTGAGAGAGGGTCATAAAACTTCCTTTTTTAATGTAAAAAAGGATATATTTTTATTACGTGGAGAAATGTCTATGAAAACAGTTGGCTATTTATTTATGTTAGTTATTACCGTAGCAACACTTAGTGCGTGTGATTCAGGTAAAGGTCCTAGTAAACCTACCAGTGCAACCTCTTCACAGTCTTTAAAATAAGCATCTGCGGCGAATTGAGTTGACGACAGATAATTTAAAACTGACCTCAACTCAATACCGACGCTGTGGCTAAGGATTGCGTAGCACAATGCTCAATAATTGCTTTTAATAAGTTAAGGTTATTAATTTGTATACCTCGTTGTTTAACTGTAATAATGCCTTGTTTACTAAGTTCAGCGAATTGACGACTGACTGTTTCAATGGTTAAACCCAGAAAATTAGCAATATCTTGACGCCGCATACTTAAATTAAATTCAGTCGTTGAAAAGCCAAGAGCACCATAACGCTGCGATAACATCAGTAAAAAAGTTACTATTTTTTCTTTTGCCGAACGATGACCAAGCAACACAATTTTTTCATGATCATCTGCAATTTCTTTACCTAAAATGCGCATCATCTGAAGTTGAAGTCCAGGTATTTTAGAACATAATTCATTTAAACGAGATAATGGTATATCGCATACCGAGCCAGTTTCCAAGGCAATACTTGAACAAGTAAAGCGACCATATTGGAAGGAATCAAGCCCCATTAACTCACCAGGCAAACAAAATCCCATCGTTTGCTCAGTGCCATCTACGTGTGTAATGAAACTTCGAAACGAACCCGATTTAACCACATATAAACTTTGACACTCATCACCTTGTAGATATAAATACTCATCCGGCGCAAGTGGACGTTTATTTTTTATAATACCAGCAAGCTGCTTTACTTCATTGATATGAAGCCCATAAGGTAAACATAAATCTGCTAGCCTGCATTCAGGGCATGAAACTTTAGCTGAAGTAAATTCCATTACATCACTGTCCTTTTATACTATCGATAAGTTAGTGTATCAGAATTTACCCGCATTTTATTGATCTATTACACAAGCGCTAACATCGTATCATCAACCCCATAAGAAACTACGTTAAGCCTCGCACAAGTAAGCGCTATAAAATCACTAGTCATTAGCGGCAGTTGAAAAGGAAATAAAGCTGGGCTTGCTAATAAAAGCCTAAGTGCGCTTTTACCTTCTGGTATTGCTAACAGGGTTGCTTCAAGTAGTAAAACAGCTATTTCAGGTTCAAAAATCTGCAGAGGTGCTGCTTGTTCATAACAACCTTTAGTTTTAGAATCGTTTAAAACTTCCCAAGCTATAAAAGAGCGAACGGTATAGCGGGCGTTCCGTGCAACAGTTTCTCTGTCACCATATTGTTCTTTTAAGCGATTGAAAACTTGTGCTTGAGTAATTTGTTCTTGAAGATTAAAGAGACGACCTATCTGTTTAGCGACATTAAACCAAAAAGGATACGTTGCTGAAATGATAGCCCAATGTAAAGGTAACCATTCTGTCACAAGAGACGTTCTAGCAAAACTTAGGGCCTGGTCACGAAACAAAAGCAACTCTTTCTCAGGGGCAAACCAACAAGCAAGTAAGGAAATAGCCATCCCATAAGTTTCCTTACTCCGCTCACCTCCGCCACTGAGCCTCTGTGTACTTAAATAGTATTTAAGATCTTGACGAATCTCTTTTTCCTTCATGCCTGCTAATAACATCCGCACAACGCGATCCATCCAATGTCTTTGAACCGTTTGTTTTATACCTAATTTTTGATGTCGTTTACTCATTAACGTGCTTTCCTTTCGAACTTAATTAATGGCACAAGAACTTCTTCATGTGAAATGCCGCCATGACCAACAATTGATTCACTTTGATTTATAAAAGCATCATGACCACCGGCAACGAGCGGAAAATAATTGGGTGGTAAGCCTATTGGCTGCCATTCGTGGGCAAAACTAAAGGTATTGGCAGTTTGAGAACGAAGCTCCTGAGTAGGATAGACTCTTACCCGCTCTCCCCGTAATTCGGGTATAACCCCTTCTGAAGGTCGTCCTCTGCCTTGACATTCAATATTACCATGATCAGAAGTTAACCAAACCTGAAAGCCCTGCTCCAGTAGATAGCTTAGCAAAGAGCCAAGAAAACCAGGCTGACACCATTGTTTAAGCTGATTATGCATACCCGCAGCACCTAATTGCATACCGTGCATAATTTTATCTACTTTATCTACCACTAAACCAACCACTTTAGTTTTACTGGGATTTATTAGCCCTTCAAGAATCGTCGCTACATCACCATCACCCAAGCCACGCTGATAAGCAATATCCAAACGTGAAAGTCCAAAATCTTCCCAGAATTGTCTCCAGAGCTTAGCTTCGTTATTGGTTGAATTTATTGATAAAGGAAAATTACGGGGTAGCTTGCCGGAAAAAATGGTTTGTCGAGAGACAGAAGTGAGTGTTGGAACCCAGGCAAAAGTTGCGCACTCTCTTATAACGAGAGTGCTGTCTTGCTCTTGAAGCAGTTGGCGAAGCGTTACCCATTGATCCAGGGCCAAGCCATCTACGACCACCAAAGCCACTTTTGCGGCTTTGTTTTGCTCCAGCTCTCTTGCTAAAAGCCTAGGCACGTGATGAAGCATAGCTGGCGTTGTCGGTGGCAGGTTAATTAGCCCGGCATAATTTGCATTTAACCACTGCGCAAAGGAAACATTGCTTGTTAGGCTAAGTTTTTTTAACCTCGCTTTAGCGTCTACATTAACACCGCAATGCACTAGCGAAGCCAGTTCAGCAAAGTTCTGAGCAAAGCTAAGCCAAGCAGAATGCCTGCAAGCTATTGGCGGTATATTTTCTTCAAGCCGCTCAAATAAGCGTGAAAGACGTAATTTCTCTTCTTCAGGCCCCGATTCTTTTAAGCCGCTTTTAAGCCATGAAGCAGTTTGTTTGGGAAGCCCCGGCATAAAAACGGGTTTAAGCTTGCCTTCGATAAATAAATTATCGAGATAAAGCCGAATATCTTGGTCGTCAAAAGGCAAAAAGGTAGGCCCAGAATAAGTTAAAGCGGGCGTAGGACCCAAATCAGAAATTAAATTCCCCTTACTCAACTGTGCCAAAAATACGGGCCAACGCTCTTGTAAGAAAGCAAAAAAAGCAGCTTCATTGGGAATAATTTCTGCTAATGGCCAGCTTTGAAAACAATTGTGTACTTTAAGTAGATGAAGCAACCGCTCAGAAAGTAGGAGTGGAAGATGCGTCTTGGAATAATGGAGGCGAAGTAAGGCTCTTAGCAATTCAACTTCTGTTGTCAGTAATTCTGCGGCAATACCAAAGACGTGTCTTAAAATAAAATCCTTAGTCGCGTTATCACCCAGTCGCTCAGGTAAGAATTTGTTTTGAGCGTCAAAGAGCGCATCCAATAAGCTACGATCAAAGTACTCAAGTACTGGATAACTTAGATTAGGAAATAAAGCGCCTAAATCAAAGGCTAATTTCCTACCTGCTTTAAGTAAATCGTAAGGTAAAGCGGCTAACTCGTTATCTTGCAGGCGAAGGATAATAACCAAGTCCGTTGCTTCGCCCCTATCCCAGACAGACCGATAATTAAGCTCATAAGCGTAACGAAACTCAATTGGATCGGTAAACTCAAGTAATTCAAAGCCTCGTTGAGATAACGCCAGAACCAATTTTTCCTCAGTAAGCAAGCCATCGGGATCAGCCACCAACGTCAGTTTACTGACGTTTGGGACAAACTCTTTAAGAATCGACTCTCGCCAACTACTCATAAAGCAGCTTCCTGTCTTATTCTCAGTAACAGCAGTGGTCTTATTTCAGGGACTAGCAGCCTGGCTGCTTGTAACTCTTTTTGCCAAGCTACTTCCTCGGCCTCGCAGTTACTCAAGCGATAGTGTCGGACCCCAGGCAAACCGACGGCGGCAATCGCTTTACGTCGGGAAGCAAAAGAAAGCCTGCCACGTTCTTCTTCACGGCTTAAGGCTTTTACATGTTCTTGCTGCAAACTTTCAAAAGCTTCCTGGCCGGCTGGTTCAGCACTTGTTACCAAGTTTTCATAAGCAAGTTGTGCCTCTGCGCCTACCAGGTTATCGATAACGTTAACTTCTGTAGTTTGTAAGGTATCCCAAATATGACGAGCTGTAGGCAAAAATAGCTTCCCTTCTTCACTTAAAAAAACGGTGGTATAACGCCTACGCAAAGAAGGAATACGTAATAAATTACTTTGCTTATGTAAACCAGCTTGAAGCCTGATTTCAAAAAGCCCCCAGAAACCTTTAATAGTAGCAGGTAAATCGGCAATTAAGACACAAGGTAGCGCTTGGCCAACAGTGAGTTGGGGTAAGTCGAGTGCCAAGCTTCTAAGTCGGTTATTTTCTAAATTAAGTAATTTTGACCCGGCTAGTCGTTCGGCTTCTTGCGTTGTAAACACACAATTTTTTAAACTAACGCCTTCAGGCCAAGTTAAAGTCCAACCACCTCGTTTTTTAGCGATGCTGCCGCCGGCAGACTGAAGATAACTGAGCGTCATTTTTTCTACCCAGTGAGGCAAAGGATGCGAGCGCAAGCGGTCTGCAACTAAAAGATCAGGTTGTTTGGAAGTTGCATAGATAGCTGAGGAATCTTTTACCTCACGCAGTTCTTCACGTAATTTTTCTAGCGTTTGTTCAACTGTTGCCTCCAGCGTGGTTGGTTTAAGTAAGGTCGCCGTAAAGAGTTCTTCAAAAAGCTGGCCGGCTTGCGCAGAATCCAGTACGTCCCCGGTTTTATCGATACCAAATTCTTCAAAAATAATGGCCAGTTTTTCTTCTAAAACTTCTCTAACCCGAAACTCAACAGACTCTTCAAAGACAAAATTAAGCGCTTGCACAACTTTACTTTGACCAATTCGATCAACACGACCAATCCGCTGCTCTAAACGCATGGGATTCCAGGGCAAATCATAGTTAATAACGACATGACAAAATTGAAGATTTAACCCTTCACCACCGGCATCAGTAGAAACCAAAACTCTTGCTTGGTTTTGAAAAGCTTCTTGTGCCCGTTTGCGCTCTTCCATGGCCATAGAACCATTCAGCGTAACGACGGTAAGCCCCCTCGCTTCAAGAAATTCTTTTAGCATCGTTTGCGTGGGCACAAATTCAGTAAAAATAAGTATCTTTAAAGCAAGTTCATTCTCACTGGCTTGTAATTTATAAAGCCAGTCGAGTAAAGCTTCGGCTTTTGCATCAGGGCCGGCTTGCTCACAGTGGCGCGCAGCCCTGAGTAGCGTTTCAACATGAGCGCATTCTAAATGCAAGGCCTCGCCCTTTAGTTTTAATAAGTCGTCTAATTGCTCCTGACCAGCTTGGTCATAGAACTCCTCCAAGGTATCGCTTGTTTCCAGGTCAGCTTCACGCTCTTCAAGCGGTAAAGCGTTTTGCTGTTGGTTTTCTTGAAGTACGATAAGTCGTCGTTCTAAGGTCGTACGAATAGCCCGGGTACTTGAAACGACCAAACGTTGCATTAAAATCATCAAAAAACCGAAATGCCGTTTTTTATCAAGCAACGCTTGGTTATAACCTTCGCGCACATAATCGCTGACTGCTTCATATAACTGCTGCTGTAAAGCATGCCTAGACTCCCATTGAACGGCTACCATTTGTGTGCGTCTGGGTCTAAATAACGGCTTACCCTCTGCCGTCAAGGCATTACGTTTTTCGGTGCGAATAACAAAAGGGGCGACGCGTTGACGCGTCACGCTGCCTTGCTCAGGAAAGGCTTCAGCATCAAGTAGTGTTAACAACCGATGAAAAGCATCACTTTTACCTTGGTGTGGCGTTGCTGATAAAAGAAGTAGATAAGGCGCTGCTTCAGCCAAACCACGGCCTAATTTATAACGGGCGACTTGCTCACTGCTACCGCCTAAACGATGCGCCTCATCAATAATAACCAAATCCCAACCGGCTGTTATCAAATCTTCAAAGCGACTGCTATTGTACTGGTCAAGCTTTTCTTGACTCCAGCCTCGGCGTTTTTCTAAGGGTTTAACGGAATCCAAGGAGACGACAACTTGAGTAAAAGTCCGCCAAGGATTTGCTTGTTGCCAAGTATCCGGTTCCTCCAAGTACTGTAGCTTGTTTTGTTGTGACCAGTAACGCGCCTGGTCACCGCCGTTCATGCGTTTTAAGGTCGCGAGGTCCTCACCTAAAATCAATTGAAAATCTTCAGAAAAATGGGTGCGCATTTCACTAAGCCACTGGGTCGCCAAGCCTTTAGGTGCCACTACTAAAGTTCTACGTACCAAACCGCGTAATTTTAGCTCGCGCAGCACTAAACCGGCCTCAATCGTTTTACCCAAGCCTACTTCATCTGCCAGTAAATAACGTATACCATCGCCGGCAACAGCACGCGTTAAAGCTTCTAGTTGATGCGGTAAAGGAATAACGTTACATTCCATGGGAGCCAATAATACCGGCCCCTCTGTGCCAGTACTTCCACCTTCTAAAACTTCGGCTACTTTAGCTGCAGAAGCAATATAACCAATCCGAAACCCTTCCAGTTCGGGTGAAAGCTGAGCGGTCAGTGGTTGTAAAGCAGAACGTGGAAGGCGTACAACTATATCTTGGGTAGGCAGCCAAACACGGCAAACCGTCTGTCCCCATAAAGTTTGTTCGTCGAGAAGTTTGCAAGCGCAGTTGTGGGTAGT
>QYQN01000140.1 GCA_007280895.1 Methylococcaceae bacterium | reverse complement strand
TTATCTAGCTGCTGCGCCCATTACTATTGATCTTACTCAAAATGGTTTAGGCTTTACGCCATTGTCGTCAAGCTCTACAGCAGCATTCGATTTTAATAATGACAACATTCCCGATAAAACCGCGTGGGTTGCCGCAGACGATGGCATTTTGGCGATTGATATTAACGCCGATGATCTCATTACGCAGCGTGCAGAGATTGTCTTTACCGATTACGCACCCGAAGCTAAATCTGATATGGAGGCTTTGCAATTAGCTTTTGACAGCAATCATGATGACAAGTTAACCGCAGACGATGCGCATTGGCAGGAGTTTGGTATTTGGCAAGATAGCAATGTTAATGGGGTAAGCGAGGCCGGTGAGTTTAAAACCTTAGACGAGTGGGGCATTACGGAGCTTGGTTTAGTTAGCGATGCGAAGCAACAAGCGCCTGTCAATGGCGTGACAGTAAGCGGAGTAAGTACGGTGGTGTTTGCCGATCAACACACCACTACGGCGGCCGATGTGATGTTTACGTATGTAGCGTCAACCGCACCGTCCAGTTCAACCAGTGCGCCCGTTAAAGAACGTCTCACGGTAAGCGAGCTGTCCGAGCCGTTGTTGAAAACGCTGGTGTTGCCTACGGAGGCGGCGAATCAGGAGAGTAGTTCGGCGTTGGCAGTCGATACGCACACAGAAACACTTGGCAGCAATGATCTGCTGTACGGAACAGATCAGTCCGAAATACCTGATCACCTGATTGACTTACATACCGATCATTCGGGTGTTTTTTAAACAGAGTGGGCGGCTATTCTTCTGAGCCAAAACAGTGGTGATAGTCGTGGCATACTTGACACCTACCCTTAATTTATTGCTGCTGACTGCATTGCACTGATTTATGTGGAAAATATCGGCAAAGGTATGCAAGTTGAGTTGGCTGGCATTACTTATGCTTTGCTGCCTTTTAAAGAAGGGCTGGTGTGGAATGAAATTTTGGAAGAGTTGTCTATCGAAAAACAGGCCACCCACTTAACACGGGACACTCAACAAGGCTTGACCGTTCGTCCTGAGCTTGTCGAAGGAGGGACGGTTAAGCCGCTCATGGTTCGACAGGCTCACCACGAACGGCTTAGCCTGAAACTGTTCCGCCTTAAGTGGGTAGCTCGTTCCGTCCAGCCATTCTCATTATTAGCCGCATTGTAAACACGGAGTCCCGTGGCGTTAGTCATGGCGTAACAAGACGAAAGTCTTTTTACATCGCTGTGTTTAGTTACTGACTGACTAATAGCTGGGTGTCATCAAAAAAACTGACATGCCCTGTTGTTATATCGTGACTACCTCCCACAATGCCAATCGTCCCGGTTGCTATCATTTCTTTTAAAATCGGACTACGTTCCATAATAGCTTGTACCGTTTTTTTGACATTAATCATCGCCACTTTTTCCACAAACTCACTGTTTTCAGCGTTACGCTGTTCGGTTACGGTTTTTTCTTCATAAACCGCAGGCTGAATTTTGCTTAACAATGCAGTCAAATTTCCCATTTCCACATGATCGCACGCGCCTTTTATCGCACCACATTTGCTATGCCCCAACACTACAATGATTTTAGCCCCAGCCACTTTGCAGCCAAATTCCATACTGCCCAAAATATCTTCATTGATGATATTGCCGGCAATTCGCACACTAAAAACATCACCTAAGCCCTGATCAAAAATAAGTTCCACGGAAGTGCGAGAATCGATACAGCTTAAGATCACCGCAAACGGGTGTTGCCCGTCGGAGGTTTCGTTGACTTGTTGCAATAAATTACGGTTTATTTTTAAGTTATTCACAAAGCGATCATTGCCTTTTTTTAATAAATCTAATGCCATTGTTGGCGTAATGGCGGTTTGCATTTCTTTGGTTAACGTTTTCATGGTATTCCTTGATAGGGTTTGAACAATGAATTTAATGGCTCTATGTGATTTACAGTGGGTGACACAATTAAAAATATAAGCGGGTCATAAGAAGAATTGATCTTACTACAAGTCCCAGAGCCGACTTGAACGTTTTGAGCGTGTATAAGATTTGTGTTTACTACGATTCACATAGAGCCAGTAAAGCGGTCATTAACAGCAGACTGGAAAATATTCGGGGCGTAACTGAGCCTCGCCACATCAAAGCACCGCGCAAAAAAACCAGGTGATTCATCCTTGTTACTATGTAACGGTACAGAAGCTTTGATATTTTTATTCCTTAAGCCAAAATTCTCTAAGCACTAGCGAGTGCTAACAGTAAATAAAGTAATACCTTCGGTAAAAATAGTAACACTATCTTTGCAAATTGCAATACTTCCAGTTATCATTTTTCGGTCATCTTACAAAAGTCAAAAATAGGTCGCTATGGACATACAATTGCAGATTAAAATGAATGAGAAATTATTCTTAAAAAACCCAGAACTAACCGAACTGGGCAAAAAAATTATCAACCATAGCCTTCAGTTGATTTATAACTATGGCTTTGAAGCATTCACTTTTAAAAAATTGGCGGATGTTATTGGCACAACGGAAGCGGGGATTTATCGGTATTTTGAAAACAAGCACCGCTTGTTAATCTATATTGTCGCCTGGTATTGGAGTTGGCTGGAATATCGGGTCGCTATTCATACTCTTAATATCGAGGACCCTGTGGCTAAACTTAAAAAAGTGATACGGTTATTGGTAACAACGGTAGAAGATGATATTAAAACCAGTTATGTGAATGACGCTATTTTGCATCAAATTATTATTACCGAAGGTTCTAAAACCTATTTAACCAAAAAAGTCTCTGAAGATAATAAAGACCAGTTCTTTAAACCTTATAAAGACCTGTGTGCAGTGATTGGTACTATTATTTTGGCATGTAATCCACACTATCTTTACCCAAAATCATTAGCCACAACCATTATTGAAATGGCACATTTTCAGGCGTTTTTTATGAAAAACCTGCCAGCATTGACCGACTTTGGTAAGCATCAGGATGAAGAAGACATTGCACTATTTCTTGAAAATCTGGTGTTTTCCAGTATCGAAAAAAACGGGTGAAGTTTTTTAACAGGCGACACCTTCATTTAATTTTTGGAAGAATAGATTATGAGCAAAAAATATCAGCAAATTGTTTCCACCCGTTATCACATCTATAACAGTCTTTTTTTAAATCTGCCCTTTAAAGACGTGCAGCGCGTAGGTACCTTGTTGCCATTATTAGGGCAGGCCTGTGAACAGGGTTTTGCCAATAATAAAAGCCCCCACGATATCATTAACGATTTTTTTAGTCATTATGCCGAGGATGCAAACAGCGACAATCGCTTCAAAATGCTATTTCAGTTTATCCAATATATTGAGAGGCAGGTGGTGTTATTTGATTCTTTAGAAGAAGCCGCTTTTGAGCAACTTACTGATTTGAACGGCAACGGCACAATAACCGCACTGCTAGCCCAGGCTGCTGCAACCGATGCGATGGACTTACTCAAAGAAAAACTAAAAACCTTTCATGTGCGCTTGGTATTAACCGCGCATCCAACGCAGTTTTATCCAGGTGCCGTGCTAGGTATTATTAAAGATTTAGAAGATGCTTCGCGTAATAATGATGTTGACGAAATCAACCTGTTATTACAACAACTGGCTAAAACCGCTTTTTTTAAACGCGAAAAACCTTCACCATTGGATGAAGCGATTAGTTTATGCTGGTATTTGGAATTTGTATTTTATCCCAGTGTTTCAGCCATTATTGAACAATTAGCTCAAGGCTTAGACATTGCTAGTGTTGACTTTGAAAATCCCCAATTAGTACAAATTGGTTTTTGGCCAGGTGGAGATCGTGATGGCAATCCGTTTGTCACGCACGAGACAACTTTGCATGTGGCACAACGCTTACGGGAAACTATTTTGCGTTGTTATTACCGCGATTTACGCATTCTTAAACGCCGACTCAGTTTTAAAGAGATTGATGTCCTGATTGCCGATGCCGAACAAAAAATTTATCAAAGCCTATATGGCGGCACACAGCCCTATACCAGCGCGTTTGACTTTGAACAGCAATTGCTGCGAGTGCGTGACGGCCTTATCTGTGATCATGACGGACTATTTTTAGATTTGCTAGATAAACTCCTGCTCAAAGTGCGAATTTTTGGTTTTCACTTTGCTAGTCTGGATATACGTCAAGATAGCTCCAAACATCATCAACTCTGGCAACAGCTTATTCCCTTGCTTCATCAACAAGGCTTAAGCATGTCGCCTAGCGCGTTTGATCAACTCAGTGACGCTCAGCAACTGGAAGAGTTATTGAATTTAGCCTTTGACCCCATGGCATTAGGCATTGAAGACCCGATGTTGCTGGAATTGCTCAACACCTTTGTGGCCATTAACAGCGTTCAGCGTAGCAATGGTGAAGCAGGTTGTCATCGATACATTATTAGCCACTGTGGTAGCACGTTGCAGATGATTGAAGTGTTTAAACTTGCACAATTATTAGTCAGCAATTTAGAACAATTACCGCTAGACATCATACCGTTATTTGAAAGCATTGAAGATCTGAGCGAAGCGCATCAAGTTATGGCAACACTTTATGCCAACCCTGTGTATCGTCAACATTTAGCCACACGCGGCGACAAACAAACCATCATGCTGGGCTTTTCTGACGGCACTAAAGACGGCGGCTATTTATGCGCCAATTGGTCTATTTTTCGAGCTAAAGAAGAGCTGACCCGCATTTCTAGGGAACACGGTATCACCGCCATTTTCTTTGATGGACGCGGTGGCTCTCCGGCACGCGGTGGTGGCAATACTCATGATTTTTATGCCTCATTAGGTGAAACTATTGAAAATGAAGAGGTACAAATTACCATTCAAGGTCAAACTATCAGCTCCAATTATGGCAAGGTGGAGTCCTGTCGTTATAACCTAGAACAACTCATTTCTGCTGGCGTGATGAATCATGTTTTTGCGCACCAAGTGCATTCATTTTCAGTCGCTGAAAAACAACTCATGGACGACCTGGCAGGTCTCGGGCATCAAGCCTATCTGGAGTTAAAAAATCACCCGCAATTTGTTCCTTATTTAGAAAAACAAACCCCGCTAGTATATTTTGCCGATAGCAATATTGGCTCACGTCCTGTAAAACGTAATCAAGACCAGGCTTTGCGCTTTGAAGAGCTGCGTGCAATTCCTTTTGTCGGAGCGTGGGCGCAAATGAAACAAAACATTCCGGGCTTTTATGGTGTGGGCAGCGCAATTGAACAATTGGCTAACAAGGGTAAGTTAGCTGATTTAAAACAGCTTTATGCAACGTCCTTATTTTTTCGCACTCTCTTGGGTAATAGTATGATGTCCTTAACCAAAGCCTATTTTCCTGCTACGGCCTATATTGCAGACGACCCAGAGTTTGGCAAGCTTTGGCAAACGATGTTTAATGAATTCACCTTGTCCAAAGAAAAAATCATCACCGTGAGTAACATGCCCTCACTCATGGATGATAACCGTGCGACACGTCATTCAATCAAGCAACGCGAGCATATTGTTCTCCCCTTAATCACTATGCAGCAATACGCACTACAACAGCTACGTCAAGACGAACTAAACGGTAAAGAATCAGAAAAGGAATATCGCACCTTAGTGTTGCGTTGTATGTTTGGCATTATTAATGCCGCAAGAAATTCTGCGTAATTATTGCAATAATTAGGGCTGATACGCAAAAACGTACAGGGGGGTGTGAGTTGTGAAAGGCTCATACCTCAAAGGGGTCAGAGTCCAATACTGCTACCGTTAAATAATAGAGGTAAATCAATCCCCTAACGCCTCTTTTTTAAAGAGGGTAGGGGGCTGAATACTTTCGAATAGTGGCTGCCCACTTAAGTCGGTACACAGCGCAAGGCTTAATCTGAAACTGTCCCGCCTTAAGTGGGTACCCGAACATTACAGTTTTAATCCTTTATCCAAAAATATAAGCAACATCTAGTAACATGCCGACATCACCACTGGCGAGCAGTGCACAACCGGTAACGCCACGAATAGTAGATAAAAATCCTTGCATAGGTCTAATTAATACTTGCTGTTGACCAATTAATTCATCAACCGCCACGGCTATGCGCTGCTCTTGCTTACAAACCACTACAAATAAATGCATTTTGCTTGATGACTGCGTTGCCTCTTCTGACCACCCTACTGAGCGTGATGTGGTTTTTAGCTGATTGCTATCTGATAAAAATTGTATAGGTAAGATTTCATCGGCGGCTAAACGTAGCATTGATTGTCCTCCATCAGCTGAAATATGAAAAACTCGCTGCGTTTCTGAGCGGACAATGCGTTGAATGGCGTTAATAGAAATAACATATTGCACATCGCCCACACGCACGACCATGCCTTCAACAACAATCATTGCTAAGGGCATTGTTAAGTGGAAATGCGCACCACGAAAAGGGGATACTGCGCCGATACTTAAGTCGCCGCCGTTGCGACGAAGTTGTTTAGCAAGCTCAGAAAAATTCACTCCGTCTTCACCGGTATTTTTGCTTATCAAACCAAAACCATCACGCAGCATCAATGCGGGTTCAATCGTTTCAACTGACCATCCTAAGTGCTGAATGCGTTGCGTTATTGCTGAAATATCAATGCCTGCACCATCATCTTCAAGGTGTACGCTGATATGGTCTTCATGCTTTGAGAGGGCTATCGTAATGTGTGCCTGCGCAGCTTTGCCTTTCTGTAGGCGTTGCTCCGGTGTTTCTATGCTCTGATTGATGCAAAAATCAATTAGGCTACGCAAGGGTGATTTAAGTTTTTCAACCATACTTAAATCCACATCGGTGCTGTCCCCGTCTGTTACTAGCTTTACTTCACGTCCTGCTTGTCGGGCGACGGCATCAAGATACGGGAATAACGGGGTGAGTAATAATGCCGCAGGACGAACGCGTTGCGTGATAGCCGCTTCTTGTAAGCGAGTTAGGATTGCAGCATTATGATTTTCTAATTGCATCAATTTTTCTAATTGATCTTGGCAATTTTCCAATGATTGCCTAATCGCTTGATAGGCTATAGATTTTTTCTGTTCCAGTGCGGCAACACCAACATCAAAGGCATGTAAAAAATCATCTGCAAAGAGGTTAGCTAAGGCATGTTGCATCATGGCTTGCCCCGTCACTAATTCACCAATCATTTCCAACATATCTATCGACATGACTTGCTGGGCAGTCACTAGACTGCCTTGGTTTTTCTCGGGGGACGCTGCTTTATCTTCAGTTGATGCGTTAACGCTAGGTTTATCATCGGCGATACGCTGCGTTGATTTATCGGCAAGCACGGCTTCTAATTTTAAAAATTGCCCTGAAGGATCCAATGTGCTTAATGAGTCAACTAAACTCACTTGGTCAAAATGTGCAGAAATTAGAAAATCAAATAAGGTGCGATCACCTTCAAAAACAGTAACATTGCTGATGGCTTGGACACCACAGGAGCTTAGCCAATTAAGAAAATGCATGGCAAGTTCTTCGTCCTGATTAAGGTCGGCACGTAAAATATAAAAATAATGTTGATTGTTTCTTGCTTGCGCCACCATGGTGATGCTTTCTGGTGTTAATACCTTATGAAAGGATGCTGGCAAGCCTAATGAGTGTTCGATTTGCGTGGATAATAAGGTACCACTTGATACAAAAACGGCTTCTGAGGCTTCTTTTAATAATTTTTCAATTTGTGCCATATCAGGTACGTCGCCTGATTTTGCTGCATCTAAAATAATTTCTACATCGTTAATATAAGACTTTGTCATGTGCAACAACATGCTATCGGGTTCTACGCCATGTAGTTCGGCTCGGGCATATAAATCTAATAAGGTCATACTTAACAAGGCTGCCGTTTCTTTGTCATAAAACCAACAGGCATGATAAATTTTTATAAATAAATCTTTGATATGACTTATGTTTTTTTCTATGTTCTCATGCTGTCGTAAGCCATCGACCATTAAGCGCATGGCTAACAAACTATCAAAAATATGTTCAGCACACCAATTACGTAAAATAATGAGTGGGTCAATTGTTAAGTGGGTACGTTCACCGTCCATCACTTCGGCAATGGTGACTAATTCTAGGTAAAGTTTAAATTCTAATTGCTCATACTCACTAGCCGGCGACCTGGGCACATTAGTTGCCAAGTTAATGATTTCATCGATAACGTCTATAAAACGTGCAAACCCATGGCTCTCGC
The DNA here is from genome assembly GCA_007280895.1 of Methylococcaceae bacterium. Lineage (GTDB taxonomy): Bacteria > Pseudomonadota > Gammaproteobacteria > Methylococcales > Methylomonadaceae > Methylovulum. The sequence goes on along the minus strand of QYQN01000140.1, from coordinate 3,163 downwards.
CTAAGACTTTCATGTCATGAGCAGCGGTGGCAATTTGTGTGAAGAGTTCAGGAGAAGGCGCCTGTTTTAAACGACCTAGCAGTTGAGATAACCGTCCCAAAGGCACGGTTAAATTATCAAGGAAATGATAAATGGGGTCATTGTTTTCTTCGACGATGGATTCACTAAAGTGCTCTAATTCAGCAAAAGGATCGTCTTTATTTTGGTTTTCAGCTAAGGCTGACAGCTCGGTAACCAAGCTCAGTGCTTGTCGTACTGTCGGCGTTTGTAGGGCAAGATAGGCGTTGACTAACTGTAGCCAGTCAAACATGCCTATTTGTTCAGCGGCATGATGCAAACGATCTAGCTCTTCCGCAAACAAAGCTATGCTTTGCTCGGCCTCATAGTCTACGAGGGTACGCTCCATTTCGGACAAAATGTCATGAGCCATACTCATGAAAATTTCAATGTACACGGGGTCGGCGGCAAGTGATTGTTTATCAATGGGCTCAAACACCATAGATTCTAACAACGCGGGGGGTTCTGGGTGAGATGGCGCCGTTGTGCGCGTGTTTTCTTCTACTATTTTCGCCTGTTGGCAGGTGGACAAGGTGTGCTTGATTCGTTTGGTAATGTCTTCAGCCAATTCAGCAGAGACATCCTGATGAGAGGCGACTGTTGTTTCTAACATTCCCCGCAAACTATCTGTTGCTGCCAATAATAATTGGATCATATTGTGATCTAAAGGCACGCCGTCATCGCGCACTAAACCAATTAAATCTTCGGCATGATGAGCGACAGATTCAACCACCGATAAGCCCAGCATTCTGGCATTACCTTTGTACGTGTGCATGGCGCGGAACAGTCGCGCGACTGTGTCAGTATTGCCTGGCGTGTGTTGTAACGCCAAAAGACATTCTTCTACATCATCTAATGATTGATTGCCTTCATCTGCATACATACTCCAGATTTCATTCATATCGAATTCTTCAGTCATAGTCTTATCTTTAGTTGTGTAGTGGGGGCAGATTACATCTGATGTTTATTAGGATTACGTGAAGTATAGGAAGCCAAAGGCGATGCGCTCGCACCCTACTAACCAAAATATTAAAAGATAACTGCTGTTACGTACCTTGCTTTATCCGCAGAGGCCAAAAATAAAGGCTTCTACCCGCAGCAGAGTTAAAATAAGGCGTTTATCTTCAGGGTTGTTGCGCCAAGTTAATCCTGTCGCTTGCTAGCATTAAGTTTAATCTTAATGCCAGTGAGTCGTTCATCTCGTTAACCAACACCCCATAAAAGGGCGTTGAGTCATGATAAATTTTATGGCAAACCCACTAAGCGACGCATGACTTGGGTGAGTTCTGTACCGCGTGCATCGACTAAGTCTAAAGATACAGCACCTGATGGTTTAGAAACAATCGCGTCGGCTCCCAAGGCGCGTGCTTTTGCCGCGTGTGGCGAACCTGCTAACGCGACTGACGATAAAATAATTATTTTGGCTTTGCTTTTGAGTTTAGCAAAACGTAAAAATTCTAAGCCATCCATTTCTGGCATTTCAATATCCAATAGAATTATGGCTAAATCTTTATGTTTATCTAATTCTTCTAAGGCTTTTTTGCCATTTTCAGCAAACGCAACCGCTCTAAACTCGGGCATTTTTGCAACAAATGTGCGTATGACAGAGCGCATCATTACTGAATCATCAACCACCATTACTTTATATTCCATCACTTACCTTATATTATTTAAGTTTATTATGTGTAGTAGCTGCCTGCTAGCAGTCAAAGCCAGCGCGCCTAATTCATTCTGTCTTAAGCTGGTAGCAGAGTAAAATCAACCCTATCATCTATGACAATAGGGTCAGTCCACCTGTGAGACGCGTCGTCATGCATTCAATGTTAGCGTCTAGCTTAAAACTCACCAAACCCTCGCTCATCGGCATCTAAGGGCAAGATTGTTTTAGGTGCAGTTTTTTTTATCGTGCTAGGAGCAGACACTACTGGATGTGTTTTTGCAGCGGTTAAGCCAAGCAATTGAGGGTTTGCTAATAATGCTTTGATTTGCATTAATAACTCGGGTGTTAAACCTTCTAAGCCCATGTTAGCTAGGTCATTCGCTTGTTTTGGGCGTTCACGTAGTTTGAAATTACGTATTTCACTGCGCATGATATTAGCGACTCGATTTAATTCATTTGAGGCTGTCGCTAACTCTTCTGCTTGTTGACTGCTTTCTTGAGCTGCTTTGGCTACTTGATTCATCGCCACATTAATTTGTGACACCCCAGTTGATTGTTCAACACTTGCCGTTGCAATTTCTGCTACTAAATCTTTGACTTTAATTACATTGCCAACAATTTGATCAAGGGCGACACGGGTTTCATTGGCTATTTCCACCCCTTCGACAACGCGTTTAGAGGAGTTTTCAATCAATTCAGCGGTTTCGCGTGCTGCTTTTGCACTGCGCCCTGCTAAGTTTCTTACTTCTTGTGCCACGACCGCAAAGCCTCGACCATGTTGTCCTGCGCGTGCGGCTTCAACCGCAGCATTTAAGGCTAACAAGTTGGTTTGGAAAGCAATTTCATCAATTACTTTAATGATTTTAGCGATATTTTGTGAGGATTCATTGATCGCGCCCATCGCTTCAATCATGCCGCCCATTTTAATTTGACCTTGATTGGCTGCTTGCGAGGTATCAATGACTAATTGATTAGCGGCATTTGCGTTGTCAGTATTGGCTTTAACTTGGCTGTCGGTTTCTTCTAAGCTTGAGGTGACCTCTTCTACTGATGAAGATTGTTCTTCTGCGGTAGACGCCATATTTTGAGAGGCGGCATTAAGATGATCGGCTGAATCTCCCACCTGTTCAACGGTGCCGACAATTTGATGCATTGCGGTGTTGATACTGATTAAGGCATTTTCAAAGGTGTCTTTAATGCGTAAAAACTCACCCTGATAGTCACCTTCCATGGTTAAGCTTAGATCGTTATCACCTAGACCCTCAATGACGTGCATAATGTCATAAATAGGACTAATGACAGAATCTAGGGCACCATTCATTGCAGAGACAATTTTTGCAAATTCACCTTGATGCTGACTGACATCAACACGAATGTTAAGATCGCCCTGTTGCGTAGCCAGTGCTACCGTATCAATATCGTTAATCATTCGGCGAATGTTTTCCC
>QYQN01000102.1 GCA_007280895.1 Methylococcaceae bacterium | reverse complement strand
GCTTGATGGGTTGCGGCATGGACATCACCGCCCAAAAACAAGCCAATCAACAACTGCAACAAACCAATCATCAATTAAATCAGGCGATCACCCGCCAAGAACACGCCTTACAAGCGACCTTAACGCGCTTAGAAAACAACGAAGAATTACAATTACAGCTTGATCTTCAATTAAAAGAAGCACAAAGCTTATTGCTACAAGCAGGAAAAATGGCGTCTATTGGGCAATTAGTGGCGGGCGTCGCGCATGAAATTAATAATCCATTGGGTTACATTAATTCAAACTTAGCCAGCCTAAAAGAATACATTGAAAGCATGACGCCGTTATTTGCCTTGGTTGATAACCTACTGGAGGCCTTGCCTAGCAATCATCCTGCCGTTAACGCTTATCAGCAGTTTGCTAAGGAAATAAATTTAACCTACATTCGCGAAGATGTGGAAGACTTAGTGCGTGAATCAATTGAAGGTGCTATTCGAACAAAAAAAATCGTCCAAGATTTACGCGATTTTTCTCATTATGAACAACCCGAATGGGCACTGTTTGATATTGAAGCAGGCTTAGATGCAAGCCTAAATATTGCCAATAATGAATTAAAATATAAAGCAGCAATTTTTAAACAGTACGCAGGCTTAGAACCCTTACTATGCTTAGGCTCGCAATTAAATCAGGTGTTTTTAAATTTGCTTATCAATGCAGCCCAAGCTATCGAAGAAAAGGGAGACATTTATCTTCGTACTGGACGCTTGCTAGCTGATTGGGTGTGGATTGAAATTGAAGATACTGGCGTCGGTATTCCTGAAGAAATTCAAAAGAAGATTTTTGAACCCTTTTTTACGACTAAGCCCATGGGTAAAGGAACTGGCTTAGGCTTGTCGCTGTCTATGCAAATCGTACAGCTTCATCAGGGCAGAATTGAAGTCATGTCTACACTGCATAAAGGCACACGATTTCGCGTGTATTTACCAATAAACACAACCCCCCCGTTAACAACCCAAAACAACCTAAGCATATAGTGGGCGTGGCTAAACCTAAAGAGCCATTCCCACCTCAAGACTAAATCTCTATTTTTAAGACATCAACACTGTTCCACACATCTTCAATAAATTCGTTATTCATTGCTGGCATACCCTGTTTAATCCATTCGACTATGCGTTTTGCTACATTTGGATAGGTTACATGAGTGGCATGCTTTTCTTGTAACCAATGTGCGATGACTGAGCTATCTAACTCAGACATGGTATGACCATAGCCTAATTCTTTTAAGGCTACGGCATTGGAAATTTGTTCCATTTGCGAATGCAAAGGTTTTGCTAAGATTTTCTTACCTAACTGCAATGCTTCGCTTGCTAACTCAAAACCGGCATTACTGATAATTCCTACGCTATCAAATAAATCATTTTGAAAACCCACGCGCGACAATGGATTACAGACAATATGTGAATACGTTGATTCAATGACTTCAGGGCTATAAATATGAAAGCTATAATCAGGAAACTCGACTAATTTATTGATGACTTCCTGCTGATCTTCAAAAGGTAAATACACGACAATTTTATTTTTTATATTTCGTGTTGATGACTCTGGCGTTTCAATGATGGGTGGTAAAACAGGCTGTCCAAAATGATGCCAATGCAAGCCAACACTAATATCCGCCGGTGCAAATAATTTCATCACTTGGTTTGCCATAGGATCTGAGCCTGCGCGTGGGATTTCATGATGAAACGCGTACTGATGGCCAATGCCTAACACAGATTTTCTTTTTAATTTTGCTGACCAGGCGGTTACTGGCTCAAAATCTGTAATTACTAAATCATAACCACTTAAATCTAATTGCGTAATATCTTTTAAAAAAGTAACGCCTTTAATATCACGCAAGGTTTTTAAATAACTTAATTGTCCCTTATCGGTATTAAACGTTAACCCTGTTCGCAGTTGATAGTCATTAAAAACATCCATATCAAAATAACGATCTGCCTGTCGCCCAGTAAACTGAAACGTGACCTTAGCCCCAGCTGCATAGAGTTCCTTCGCCATCACTCTGGCACGAGTAATATGACCATTACCCGTACCTTGAACGCCATAAAAGATTTTCATTATAAAACGTGTCCTAAGCTAAATAATGCCGTGCTCACACCTAAAATAACACCCACCAAAGTATCTGTTGGAAAATGCACACCTAATACAACGCGCGAAAAACCAATCATTGCCGCCCAACAATACAATGGAATTAAAAATTCTGGAAAATAATAACCTAGAATCGTTGCCATCATGAAGGCTGCTGAGGTGTGACCTGATGGAAAACTAAATTGGTCTGAGGGCTTAATCACACTGCGAAAATTTTGCAACGCCGCTTCGGGACGATTACGTTTGAAACCATTTTTCATTACGAAATAAATAGGTCTTTCTAAAATAAACGCAAACAAAATAACGTGTAAAAATGGGCTTTGATAGCCTTCAGTCGCAAATAATAACGCAATAATTAAGGTATAAAGCTGACCGTCACCTGTTTTTGATAAAACACGACAAAACTGACTTAAGGTGCCATGTATTTTGGCATTAATTAACCACGTAAACATAAAAACATCATATTTATGAATTGAAAATAGTAATAATTTCATAATTTTATCCTCTCAAAAGTGCTACAAACCATAATAATGGTGATAGTTAAATGGAAAAGTAACTTCCAATAGTGCTTGTTGTTATTGTTATTCTTCTAAGACTTTAGATTAAGACCATACTATGACAATTAAATTAATTTTTGTTTACTATTTAATGACAAAATGATCTAAAAATGCAGCGAAGGGGACCTCATATTTCATTAAACATGAAGCTTTTCATGGGATTATATTTTTATTTTGGACGTAAAATAAGATAAATTTTTTGAGATAGGGAGAAAAAAAATCAACCCGTAAGGCATAATTGGCTACCCACTTAAGGCGGGACAGTTTCAGGTTAAGCCGTTCGTGGTGAGCTTGTCGAACCACAATCGGCTTAACCACCCACCCTTCGACAGGCTCAGGGCGAACGGTTAAGCCTTGTGCTGTGTCCCGACTTAAGTGGGAATCCGCATAATTCAATCGGGTGCAATAGCCGAGACGTATTGCACCCGTGGGGCAGTCAAACATAGGGCTTAATTATACAGCGTGAGCGACTTCAGTATGTTGTTCCATGCGCTTATCTAATAACGCTAAACTATCCTCAAGCCAATGAATAATTTCTATTTTACCGTTTTCATCTTCAACTAAGGCAGTACAGCTTTCTACCCAATCACCAGTATTACAATATAATTTACCAAACTCTAGCTCAGTAATTTCAGCATGATGAATATGACCACAAATAATGCCATCAACCTGTCTTTTTTGTGCTTCCAAACTCATGATGTGCTGATAATTATCCATGTAGCTGATAATATTTTTAACTTTATGCTTTAAAAAAGCAGACAACGACCAATAGCCATAACCCATTTTAGTTCTAACAATATTAAACCAACGATTAATAATTAATAGCACTTCGTAGGCTTCGCCACCGATGTAAGCAAGGTTTTTATTATGTGCCACGATGCTATCAAAGCCATCGCCATGAACAATTAAGAAAGACCGTCCATCTTTGGTTTCATGAATGGCATCCATTTGGATTTCAACACCATTGAAATGCATACCGACATGTTTTCTAAATAATTCGTCATGATTACCTGGAATATAAATAACACGCGTGCCATTTTTAGCTTTATTTAATACACGTTGAACAACATCACTGTGTAATGTAGGCCAATAAAAGCCTGTTTTAAATTTCCACAAGTCAATAATATCGCCCACTAAATACAAGGTCTCACATTCAACATTATCGAGAAAATCTCTTAATTCTTCTGCTTTACAGCCACGTGTACCCAAATGAGTATCTGAAAGCCATATAGTTCGAAAGTGTAATGCCATTTTGAAATGTCCAAAAAATGTTAATAATGATTAATTTGTTAACAAAATACCAATTTTTTATGACAAAACAGTAAATTTTAAATGAAATTTACATGAACAAATTATGACATTAAATTTTTCGTAGCAGATAATCTAAGCAAGACGTTGGCAATATTCGCTTTAAAAAGGCGAATAAATAGGTGGGAAAGGTGACGAAGTAACGGCTCTTTGGATGTGGCGATTCAACGGCATGAATTACTTTATCAACTACGGCTTGTGCCGGCAAGGTGAACGGCGCGGCAGGCCCTTCTTTTTTTAAACGTGAAATCATTTTTAAATAGGTCTCACGATGAACGCTATGCTCTGTATTAATATTTTTCTCATACAAGGCAAGGGCATTTTTTCTAAAATCACTTAAAATTGGTCCTGGCTCGATTAACGAGATAACGATACCTGTGCCATACAATTCCAAACGCAGAGTATCTGCCAAACCTTCCAGCGCAAATTTTGTGGCGTTGTAAGCACCACGGTAAGTCATTGCGACAAAGCCTAAAATTGAACTGGTGTAAATGATTCGTCCCTGACCTTGCTTACGCATCAGTGGAATCACTAAATTTGTTAATTCATGCGTACCAAACAAATTGGTTTCAAATTGTGCACGCAACACAGCGCGTGTTAAATCTTCCACTGCACCTGGCTGACCAAACGCTGCATTGTTAAATAATACCTCTACTTTTCCATCCGTTAGCTGCACGATTTTTTCAACGGCCGCACAAATACTTTGACTGTCGGCTAAATCCAACTGCACAGCACTAAACCCTTCTTGCTCTAAACGCAGCACATCTTCGGGCTTACGTGCAGTAGCTATCACAACATGACCACGGTTTTTTAGGGCATGTGCGGCTTCATAACCAATCCCCGTTGAACAGCCGGTGATTACAATAGTTTTTTTACACTGAGTCATGCTTAACACTAAAGGCTTTAAAGGTCACATCAAAACTCGTCCCCACGCCCACGGTTGATTGACACACAATAGAGCCCCCCATATTTTTAATAATGCTATCCACCATTGCTAAGCCTAAACCTGAGCCCTCGCCAGGTGCTTTTGTAGTAAAAAAGGGTTCAAATACGTGCGGCAAAATATCTTCAGCTATGCCACAGCCATTATCTTTAATTGTTAAGATAATATGTTCTGCACTTTTATTTAATTTAATGATAATCGTGGCATTCTCAATATTTTTTAACGCGTGAGCAGCATTCATACATAAATTAACAATGACTTGCTGTAATTCTGTTTCATCACCCAAGACCTCATAGTGCTCAGATATCATTGCTGGGCTAATAACAAAATTAACTTTTCCTAAACTGGCTCTTAGTAAGCCATGAATCGAATCAATTAAGGTAACTAAGTTAATTGTTTCTAAGGCACCACTGCTTTCTTGCCCCAAATTGCCTAATTTTCTAATGACATCACTGCCACGCTCGGTTGCGCCAATAATGGCCTGAATGTTTCTACGCATAGGATCAGCAGAATTAATTTTTAACGAAAGTAACTCAGCGTGTCCAAAAATAGCGGCTAAAATATTATTAAAATCATGCGTTATGCCAGCAGCTAATTGCCCCAAACTCGCCATTAAATTGGCATGCGCCATTTGCTTTTGCAATGATTCTTGCTCTTTTATGGCAGATAATTCACTAATGTCTTTAACCGTAATCACATGACCAATACTCTGTCCAGCAAGGTTTTTTAATAATGATTGTGTAAAGACTAAGGTTCTGGAAAGTCCATCACAACGCAGGTATTTTACCGCTTCAGCAGTGCATGCCACGCCACCCAATACTTCGACAAATGCCTTGCCAATAATTTCTGGTGCAACAAGTTGTGTTATTGAACAAAACATAGGATTAACTTTAACAATACGCCCGTGAATATCCGTCACAATTAAACCATCTTGCATAACTTGATACACTTGCTCGATAAATAAACGCTCTTGTTCAAGTAACTTCTGCTGCTCTGAAAGCGAAGTAATATCTTTAAAGATTAGCATGATGCGCTCAGACTTCGCCCCTTTTAAGGGCTCTGATACCGAGGCTAAGACGGTGCGGTGCATTGATAACACATTTTTAAGATACTGCTCTTTAGTCTTTTTTGAACTGTCTTTGCTTAACGTCAAAAAATACCCCCCAAAGCGAGTATCAGCGACCACCGACCAAGGCAAACAATCTTTATAACGCAAGATAGCCAAGGTCATTTTGCCTTCAGGTAAGCTGATAGGTAATAAATTAACTGTAATAGGTTTTTCAATGCCTTCGGCCGTCTGCAGAAAAACTAACCGACCTTCTGCCATGCGCCTCATTGAGTGCTCGACGGTAAACCTGTGCATATCGTGCTGATGTTGTGTATGAAAACGCTGAGGAACTAATGTGTTAACACTGCGCCCTAGTAACTTATCTAGCGAAAAACCACTTATTGTTGCGACCATGGTATTAACATGCATCATCATTCCATTGGCATTAACTAATAAAATCGCAATAGGTGCATCCATTAAGGCGGTTAAGGCTTCGCTGGGATTTACCTGTAACAACCTCCGTAAATTTTTCTCGAATAAGCCTAACCAATAGCTGTCGCTTTGTTGACACAGTGCTTCGGCATCAGCCACGACGTCAGTGTTAAACAAGTGCGCATCAAACTCAGCACCATCATCTCTAAAAAATGTGTAAAAAGCACTGCCATTACGCGGCACTAGCAAGCGTTGATCAACTTCGTTGATATAAATAAAAACACGATCGCGATAAAAACTTGAATACGCCATGTCAATAGCGCGCTCAGTACCATCAGCACAACCATAAGTAATATTGATATGCACCCCTTGAATCGTTGCATCGGCTTCTAAATCAACAAGACCGTCCACTAAATATGTCTTCATAACACTAGGCAGCATTGTCGCCAAGCCAACCCCTAACAATTGTCTGGCTTGCGTATTGCAATAAGTAATACTGAAATTACTGTCGACACTAAGTATTGCCATGGGTGCTTCTGCAAGTAAATACGCTAAGTTATCACTCGCGTTATCCACCAACCAGCGTGTGCGCCGATGAATGGCTAAAAAATTTTCATGTATTTTAGTTTGCAGACCTTCTTCGGTGATAACGGCCGTGGCTTGTTGCGCGAACGCACCTGCCACAGACTTATCAAAATAACCGTCAGATACATCAATGTATCGGTTGCTTTCAAACAATTGCTGAACGGGCAAGCCTATTAAATCAAGTGCTTTTACGCCCGTAAATTCAAGCAAGGCAGTATTGACACGTTCAATGCGTCGCTCGGCGTTTAAAATAGCTACGCCATCAGTGATGGAAGACAGCACCACATCTAATTGCTCATCAATTAATGTTAAACGTGCTAACTGTTCTGATTGCCTGATTTTCTCGCGTCGGAATAACTCTAAATCAATAAATACTTTAATTTTTGCCCGCAATACTTTTGAACTAAAAGGCTTAATAATAAAGTCTACGGCACCATTGCCATCACCATAGCCTTGATAAATATGATCCAAATCGGTTAATACTGCGGTCAAGAAAATAATCGGGACATGACTGGTTTGTGGTCGCTTGCGAATTAATGCCATTAATTCAAAACCATTCATCACGGGCATTTGCACATCCAGTAAAATCAACGCGGGCGGTTGCTGTTCATTCAATAACAGTGTTAACGCCGCCGCACCAGATTCTGCAACCAATAAATCTACGTTAATATCACTTAGAATTTCTTGTAATGCGACTAAATTGGCGCGAATATCATCAACAATTAAAATTTTTAAACGTTCGTTCATACGATTTACTATTCCAATCTTAATTAGGTGATTAAAGTGCTTAGCAGGTATTTTACGTTATAACTCGCGGCTAAGCAGCAGGATTTAGTATTGTCATTAGCGACTACTTCGCTAAGCTTAATGGAAAGGGT
>QYQN01000099.1 GCA_007280895.1 Methylococcaceae bacterium | reverse complement strand
TGCTCAGGTCGGGCCAATGGATAACTATTTTGAAGCTGGGGGGTGTTTAGCTGGTTACGTTGACTCATCTAAATCTTCAAGGTTGAAATGCTGAAATTAAACTTCGACGGTATACTTTTGAGCAAAGCTTGCTTTTTGAAACAATAGAATACTGTTTATATTTTTTTATTTCTAATCTCAACGTTATTTTTTTATTAAAATTTCAGGTGACCACTATTTTGTTACCGGAGGGAAGCGTGTTGAATGGTAAAAAGATGGGCTGGGTTACGTTACGCATGGTTCGACAAGCTCACCACGAACGGCTAAAGCTCACGACGTATTCCATAACCCGTTATGGTTGATTACCTTTAAGGATGATTTATTTTACGCACGTGGCGGAAGGTGCCAGGCTCACGGGGCGTGCGGCGCGCAGACCTTCATAGGTTAATTTAACGGTACAGGGGACGTGGCTTGCATCGACAGTTATTTTTTTCACCCATGAACCTTTGCTATCAAGTGTTAATTTGGTGGCATTAACTATTATTTTGCCAAAATTACTTTTCACATTTAAGTTTAACGTCGCTAACGCCGTTTTACGCTGCGTGGCAGTGAGTGAATTTTTAAACGCCAATTGTCCTGTTATCGTTAAGACATTGCTTTGCCATTTTGCACTTTCCAGGGAAAACTGAGTCACTTGAGTTGTCAAGCTGGAGCGCGCTGACCAGACTTGGAGCGTTGCGGAGATAACATTGGATTTTAGCTTACTACTGGTATTGGTTTCTTGCACATACACACTGAGAGGATAGGTTTTATTGGCTTGGTCGGGTGTTGGCAACCATGTAAGGTCAATTGTGGGCAAATTATTTTTAATATAGATGGGTGATAAGGTATAGCCAATGGGTGCAGAGCCATGCACGATAATCTCATCTTCTTCTTTGTCTGTTATTTGCAAGGAGATCACTAAAGGCAATTCACCTATCGTCACATCCCACTTGTTATTGAAGGGATGCAGTACGGGCGCTGTATTCTTGGGGGCAGGCTTGAGAAATGCTTTAAGTCCTTCAATTAAGCCTAGTGATGATTTTGACGCAGCTAACACACCATCTCTATAGCCATTTCCTTCAATATCTAAATGACACGACGTACAACCTTCAGCACCTGTAGGCGTTACGTATTCAGGATGCGCTATTGTTGGCGGGGCAAAAAAAACGGTCAGGAGCGGGAGTATTTTTATTGATTGTTTTTTCATCATTATTGACACTGTTGCGTGGTTTTTTGGACGCGCGGTTAGGCGCAGGGATTAAGGTGCTACTAACCTTTCGTTAAGGGCGCTTGATTATTGGTGAGTACCGAGACCATCTTTTTGCTGGCTTTATAATCTGTCCCCGACCAAAGTAATGTTCCATTGGAAGCGATAATGGCAAAATAAGGCAGTCCAATTTTTAATTGCCGATGTTCTGGTTCTTCTCTGAAGCGTTCAAATTCAGGTTCTTTGTCCACTAATTTAACCACAACGGCTAAATTGCGCAGTGCGTCGTTTAGTTCTTTATTGTTAGCCGTTTCTTCTTTAAAGGCTTTACAGTTAGCGCACCAACTTGCATAAAAATCAATAAACAGGGGTTTGCCGCTTTGTTGTGCTAAGTGTTGTGCTGCTTCATAGCTTCTATGCCAAGTAATACCGGCTTCTTCTTCACTTTCAAGGGGGGCGCGTATGCTTTGTAAGGTTGCGGGGGTGGTGCTCGCCACGGCGTGTGTTACAAAAGGCAATTGTTCTAAACCTGTGACGGTTAACCAGCCACCAATCAATAATGTCATGACACCACAATAGTGATGCATTTTATGATTTGGCGAGGTGTTGTCTGGTAACAGTGTTAGCACATTGCAATGCACTACGGCAATCCAGATGCTTGCCATGCCGATAGCCAGTGACAGTGTGGTAGTGGAATTTGCACCTAAGACACCCATGCCTTTGTCGAAATAACTGTAGGCGAAATATAAAATCATAAAACCAAAGGCATATTTGACTTTATTCATCCAGTAACCTGCTTTGGGTAGGTGTTTAAATTTAACCACGCTGACGATAAAAAACGGAACACCCACACCCACGCCAAAGCCTGCCATCATGACACTGCCTGAGGCTGCGATACTAAACCGGCCCCAAAAACTTAGTTCTTGGTGCAGTGCAGCTAAGGACGCGGTTTTATCTGCAATGGTGTCGGCCACTTGCAAGAGTAAGGCAAACACGATTGGCCCTACGCACGGTGAAATAACTAAACCAGCCACCATTCCCATCAGCCATGTGCCCGCTAAGCCATTGACGCGGGCAGAATGTTGATCAAGCGAATGAACTTCGTTTTGCATAAAGGCTAGTTCATAAAAACCCAGTAACGCCACCGCAAAAAAAGCAAAAAATACAGCAAAAGCTAAGTTAACCCACGCTGATTGCATGAAGGTATTAAACGCTCCGCCAGTCATGCCCGCCAACAGCCCAAGCAGCATATAAGTACCGATAATACCGATTAAGTAGGCGATGGCATGGTGTTTTTCCTTTTTGGCAACACCCTTGGCGCGATTAATAATAAACATGGAGGTAATCGGCAGCATAGGATAAACACAAGGCGTGGCTACTGATAACAATCCTGCAAGAAACATGAGCCCAAACATGACTAAGGTATTGTCTTTATTATTATGAAATAAGCCCACCAACGTATCCATAACGCTGGCATCATTGTTGGGTTCAGTGGTCGTTATGGGTAACGCTGTTGCTTGCAAGGGTAAAGTAAGCAGTGTTGTTTGTGGACGAAAACATACATTGTTCACCTCATTGCATAATTGGTAACGCAGGCTAAGCGCCACACTGTTACTACTGAGCGGGGTAGGGGTTTGTTGTTCAAGACTGATAATAAAGTCTCCCCGACCACGCAGTACCTGAGCTTGCATTTCTGTATCGTAAACACCGTCAGGGGGGGTAAGGTGTTTTATGGCAAGGCCTGCCGTAGCGAGTGTAGCCTTAGTATCAAAAGCTACTGGGATATAAGTGTTATGTAGACCTGAAGTTAAATAGGCATGATGTTCGGCTGGAACCTCAACGCTAACTGTAAAGTGTGCAGGCCATTCGCCAGGCTTTATGGCAGTGATGTGAGTAACGACTGAAGGCGTTTCTGCCCAGCACGTGGTGAGCCCTGCAAGCAAAAGTAGGCTTGTTAAAATAAGTGTTTTCATAATGTGCTAACGGTAGTGGAGAGAAGCCAAGTCAAGTCAGTGTTATAAAAGTCTAGGACGTGACGATGTTCTTGGTGCGCTTAAAATTTTACATTGACAGACGCGGTGAACAGGTAATAACTAAAATCAGCAAAATCACTTAAGCGATTACCGCCCAGTTGATAACTAGCACTGTGCTCATAAAATTCAGCACCTACCTGAAATTTTGCCTCGCGTAGGTGCTTAAGCGTGCTAAGTGTTTTACTAAGTTTTAAACCACCTGATACGGCACCAAAACCAGCTAAGCGATAATCACTGGACACCACTGTTGCTGTTGAGTTACTGCTGGCAACCGCACGATAAAAGTCTGCTTGGTCTTGCGAATAATAACGAACGCGTGGCGTAAGCAGCCACCCTGCCGCGATAGGTTGATGCCAGCTTAGTTCAGTGGTGTGTGAATTTATCCCCCAGTCGTCAGTGCTAAAGCGATAATCAACATGAAGAGTGGCATGATTTAAGTCTCCAAAATGACGCACATACTGGCTTAACCAGGCCCACTGAAATTTTTCTCTAGGACGATTATCGTTGATTAAATTAGTAAAAATATCACCGTCAAATACGGCTACTTTTTTATAAGGATCAGAGAGATAACCAGTGTTATACGAGAACGTTAGGTTATTTTGCAGCAACGAGTTTTTATCAATCACTTGCACAACGCCGACTAAATACTGCTGCGCAGTTTTGCTGCATAACTCACCGCAATCTCGGTTACGTATGTAGCCACCAAATTGTTCTGTGGGAGCTATTTCGTCAAAGGCTAAGGAGGCCCCAATATTTAGCGTGGTTAGTTTTTTCGCGCTGTCTATGCTGAACGTGCTGTTGATAAAGCGTGAGGTGTAATCACGTTCTTGCGAAAATCCACCACCCATTGATAACGAGGACGACTCAAAGAAATAGCTTAGCCCACCAGAAAGTGCATCGCGTTGATCGCAAATAGATTTACCACAGTCACTCCTGCTGGCATTGCGTGACGCGCCACTAAGCACCTGTGTCACGTCGCCCTTGGCGCGGACGTTATACACGGGGGATGCGCCTGAAATAGTATCGCGCACCAGGCTGACCGAGCCGGTGATGGCTTTACCAAGAGGCGCTGAGGTCGCAAGATCAAAAATATCAACGGCCATGCGCTCACTGCTTTCACTGTAATGACCGTATTGGAAATCAGTGTTAAAGGTTTCCTCCACACGACCAGCAAGTGCCGTTGAGGTCAGTCCTAATAAGCTAAGTGCAGCGAATGTTAAACAATTAACGGGAGTAGAGCGGGCGTAATTTTTATGCTCAGTCATAGGGTTATTAAGTGAGTAGGTATCATTCAGGTTGGCGTTTAGTTGTTAAACAAGGCTTCGCGGTTATGCTCAGGATTAATTACACCCACCGCCACCACCGCCGCCACCATAGCCACCAGACGCGGCCTCTTTACTAAACGCGGTATGTTGGCGTAGGCCAAATTCCAGTGCATCGGTTGTTAATGCCATCTGTGGTAAAGCTAAATTTCCGCGTTGCCTTGGTAATACAGGGCTACAGGCAATAAGAGAGAGAGCCAAGATAAGCATGGCAAGGAATCTAACGATAATCATAGTGGGTTATTACTGTGCTAATAAGCTGAGGAGGGTATGTTCAATGTCTGTAATATCCGTGCTGGTAAAGCCGTGATGCACTTTTTGCACACGTCCTTTTTTATCAATGATGAACGAAGTGGGCATTGATTCGATAACGTACTGATCTGCCCACTCGCCTTTGCCATCGTATAAAACAGTAAAATCAACAGGCACTTCTTTTATAAATTGCTGGGCACTGGCTTCGTCTTCATCTAAATTAATGGCAATCACTTCAAAGCCTTTTGCCTGTAATTTTTTATGCAGTGCATTAAGTAATGGAAACGACGTGCGGCAAGGCGCACACCAAGAGGCCCAAAAATCCACATAAATTACCTTGCCTGCAAACGCAGCTAAGGTGGTGGCTTGCTTTGTTTGTAACTGAGGTAAGGTAAATACAGGCGCAGTATTACCCACGTCAATTGCCTTAGCCGTGAAGGTGGAGGCAAATAAAGCGCAGGTAAGCAAAGATGCAAATAGTCGTTTCATAAATTCTCTTAGAAGTTTTTTCCTAACTTTTTAGCAGTTATTATGCCAAGAAATTATCGATAAGAAGTGCTTATGAAGAGCGTAACGCTATTGTTTCTGAGGATCGTGAGGTCGTTGCTCGAACCGTTTTTTTTGCTAAGAGGTGTTTAATTTTAGTTAACCTACCTAAGTTGGGTTAATTGACTTATTTTTAGTGCCAGCATGAGCAAACTAAGTTATTTATAGTAAACATTTTTTTGTGCCGCAAGGTGAAATGACATACCTAAGTGGGTTAAATAACACAGTTTATTGCTAAGTTATTACTGTCAAAAATCATGTCAGGCAGTGAGTTGGTATTTTTTTGCAACGCAGGTGTCTCTTGTTTTATGTGGAGTAGCGAGTAGTTGTTTGGGGTTACAGGCTTTAGTTTGGTAGTAAGACACGCATTGGCACAATGTATGCTCTTACCTATTTTGCGATTTTTTACCAAGACGCAGCCGCGTTGCACATCGTGGCAAGGGCTGAGGGGGAACGGTTTTATCGCATGATTTTATTCATATAATTCAAACTACAGGACAAACACCATGAAGTTAACAAGCACTATTACATGTATTTTACCAATAGCCATTCTCGGCTTACTTTCAATGTCTGCCAGTAATGCCACCACTGAGCCATCTTCAACTTTTGTCTTTGATGCTGCAAATAATAGCGATACCTTTTCAGTACGTGCGAAAGGCTGGTCAGACCCTGCTTTTGGTGATTTAGGGTGGGTACATAGTTCTGATTGGGGGCGTTTTGATGCGGTGGAGGGGCAGTCAGTCGTGATTACTATGGCGGCGAAAACACCTGGCTTACATCCTGGCGCAACCGTGTATTACCGTGGCTCTACGGACACTGCTGAAGATAACTTTATTCCTGATGTGGCCTTAACGCAAAATGCGACGATGGCAAAATGGGGCGCAGCCAATGATGACACGGGCGAGCCGTTGGGTGATATTGTGATGAAATACGTCACGCATGGTTATGATGCCGATAACAATACATCAAAAACTAAAATGTTTATTCCTATTAGCGATGGCAAAAGCGGCACGTTAAAAATTAGTTTTAAAGCGCCTTATACCGGTACTTATATGTTTGTGGTGGGAGGTTATAACCCAGCGCCGACAGTTGCCAATGGCATAGCACATAAAGTTAAGGTAGCTGTTAACGTTAAATAATCTCAGTACTTGTCTGCCCGCTTTCGTAGCCCAGTCAACAGAAGCGGGTTTAGCGTTCATTACACCCAAGGCTTAATAGCATGCCTTGGTGGATATTTTAAAAAATAGGATTAAAGATGAAAAAACATTTTTTCACTGTGTTATTGGCGGTAGGCTTTGCCAGTCTTGCCAACAATGCGCTTGCGCATCCATGGTATTCAGCCCCCGCAAAAGCCTTTGCCTGTGGTGATTGCCATATTGGCGGTACCCGCAGTAAAAAGTTTGTGCCAGGCATTATCGAGGCTTTTCCAGTTGATCAGAGCGCGTTAATTCAAGATAAAATTAAAGCAATTTTTGCTCTGACTCATGAACAAAAATTACCTGCTTTTGCAAAAATAGATGCACAAATCAATCCAGTGCCCACTTCGCCAGATACTGCCCCGTCTATAAAGGCAGACAATGCTTTTTATAACGTAGTGGTGGGTGAAAAACCTGCATTAATTACGTTTAAGGTTACGGATGCCGAACAGGATCCCTTTACTATTACTGGGCCAGATTTATTTCCGTCAACACCTACGGTTTATGACAAGGCTAAATCAGTATCTAGCTTTACTTACACCTGGACACCAGAGGCTGATTACGCCGGCTTAACGCTTCCCGTGGTGGTGTCTGTGCGCGAAAATCAACGCGCTATAGGTCGTTTTTTACCCTCCAACACCGCCACCGCCAATGTGACCGTATGGCCTGCTAGAGCCAATGCTAAAACTGCGTTGGTAGAGCAATTTGATCTTTACAATGCAAAATGGATAGATAACACCTTAGTGCTTTCTGGCAAGCTTATCTTTAAAGGCAGTGTATCGCCAGCAGCTAAAGCGGATGCCATCGCAAGTTTAAAATTAGTTGCCACTAGCCAAAAAGGTAAGGCTTTAGGAGCGGCGCCAGTGCTAGAGGAAAATGGCGCATGGTCGTTACGCTTGCCCGCTACAGAAAGCCAAGTGCCTTGCACGGTAGTGCTTGATTATGAAGGGCTTAAAGCAAAGCGTCCGGTTAGCTCAGCACCTCGCACGGCATGTGTTAAATAATTTTTAAGCGGTTACCTTGCCTCAGAGTTACGGGTAATGCACCGTCTGGGGCAAGGCTCTTTTACTAAAAAAGCACACATACAGCTATTTCAGATGAGTGAGTAAGCTTTTGTTGGCGTTCGTTCAATGAAGCGTAGCGATTGAACTAAAACAGCTAAAGCTGTTTGATTCCAGCGAGCTTATCATCAACAAGAATTAAAAATGCTGTAAGTTAGTCACTAAGCCTTACAGGTATTTCATGAAAAGACGTCAAGCGTTCCTTATTTCAGCGCCCCAATATTATCTCTCTATCCTGTCCATTATCGTTTTTTTGTTAACCAGTGTTATGGTGCGTGACCTTTACGCACAAGGCAATACGCCGGCATCGTTGCAAACGGTGGCGATGCCACCTGTGCCTGGTTTGGTTGATGGTGACAGCCCCATTGTGGTGAATAAAACCGCAGCAATTCAACTGGGTAAGGCGTTGTTTTGGGATATGGCGGTGGGCAGTGATGGAATGGCGTGTGCGTCGTGTCATTTCCTGCTGGGGCTGATCGTCGTTGGACAAACCAATTAGCTACCGGTACGTTTCATAAAACCGCGTCTGGGCAAAAATTTCAAGCGACGGCGACTGGGCAAGGAGGTCCTAATTACACGCTTAAACGCAGTGATTTTCCTTTTTATCAGCTCACAGATCCTTTAGACAAAAACTCCACTGTGCTTTTTAATAGTGATGACATTGTGTCTTCTGCGGGTGTGTTTGCGCGCGTTTTTACTAAATTAAATGAGCTAAATAAGCCCTTAGATGAGTGCACTTTAGTTAAAGATAAGGTGTTTCATCTGAACGGTAATAATGTCCGTCAAGTTCAGCAACGCAATGTGCCAAGTGTGATTAACGCAGGGTTTAATTTTAGAAATTTTTGGGATGGTCGTGCTAATAATATTTTTAATGGTGTGACGCCTTATGGCGATCGTGATACTGATGCGGGCATTTGGGAGCTCTCTGCCGAAGGGTTATTGACCAAACATGCTTTACACTTAGAGAACTCGTCCTTAGCCTCGCAAGCTGTGGCACCGCCTTTAAACGCCAGTGAAATGTCTTGTCAACAACGGACCTTTTTGGCGTTAGCAGCTAAACTGTTGCCTCGCGCACCGTTAGCTGATCAAGAAATTCATCCCACTGACAGCGTGTTGGCAGACTTACGACAGGTCTCGGGTAAAGGCTTGGCTACTACGTATAAAACCTTAATCACCACGGCTTTTGCGCCACGCTATTGGGCGGCAAAAGGTGGGGTTGACGAAGCTCAATCTGGTCAACTTGAGGCTAATTTTTCATTATTTTTTGGTCTAGCGTTGCAGCTTTATCAACAAACGTTGGTATCTGATCACACGCCTTTTGATACACCGCGCCGTACCACTGTTTATCCCCATGAACCCGAAGGACTGAATGACGCGCAATTACGGGGCTTAAAGAAATTTTTAGCGGCGGGTTGTGATGTGTGTCACAAAGGTCCCAGCTTTTCCTCTGCGGCACATCCCGCTGTTTATCGCACCAGCAATGGTTTTTCCACACTACGATTGGTCAACAGGGATTTATTAAATGGAGCATTTAGGGGTGGTTTTTATCGAGGCACTTTAAAGCCGTTAATGGATGAAGGTTATTTTAATACCAGCGTTACCCCCGCGTCGTATGATCCTGGTGTTGGGGGCGTTGATCCTTATGGCAATCCATTGTCATTTAGTGAACAGTACGCTAAACAGTTAACTGATGGCACGCCTTTAGTCGATCCTATCGCTATTAACGCCTGCGATTTTAACAAAAACTTTACTGATGATTTTCAGGAAAATGAGTTAATAGATGACCGCTATCAAATTGGTGAATGTGGCTTAAGCAGCCGTAATGCAAAAATTCCAAAGCCAGATCTCTGGCAAGCAGAAGCTAATAAAGCACAGTTTGGCCGAGCTTATGCGGCCACTCAAGGTGCTTTTAAAGTGCCGTCTTTACGTAATATTGAACTCACTGGGCCGTATATGCACAATGGCGGTCTGTTAACCTTAGAGCAGGTAGTGGACTTCTATTTTCGTGGCGATTATTCCTACCATAATAAGAAGTGCTGGGAATAAATACCAACGCCCACGCGCAGCGGTGATTGTTGTACAATATCGGTGTTAACATTTTGAGCTTATATGAGACTCGCTTTAGCCACGTCAAGCAGTATGACT